>CAYWNJ010000668.1:0-1501 GCA_964459535.1 uncultured Rhodobacterales bacterium | reverse complement strand
GTGGGGGGAGCTGCTGGAAATCCCCTCTGGGCATGTCACAACCTATTCAGAGATAGCACAATGTGTGGGCAAGCCGCGGGCCGTGCGCGCAGTCGGCACGGCTGTGGGGCGCAACCCGATCAGTTGGCTGATCCCTTGTCATCGCGCCTTACGCAAATCCG
The DNA here is from genome assembly GCA_964459535.1 of uncultured Rhodobacterales bacterium. GTDB lineage: Bacteria > Pseudomonadota > Alphaproteobacteria > Rhodobacterales > Rhodobacteraceae > JBCBCP01. The sequence goes on along the minus strand of CAYWNJ010000668.1, from coordinate 1,340 downwards.
GCGCGCTTGGCGGGTATCACTGGGGCCTGCCGGTTAAGCGCGCGCTTTTGGCCTACGAGAGCGCGCGTGTGGAGGCTTAGACCGTTGATGCGCGCTGGCATGTTCTCGCCAATGGTTCTAGATTGGCAGCGTTGAGTCCAACGCAGGCGCTACACATGAGCAAATCTCAAGACAACCCGGCAGATCCGTTCAAGAAGGCCCTCGCGGAAGCCACCAAGGTTATGGCCAATGACCCTGAGCTAACGGTCAGCTATTCGGTGGATCCGTCGGGTCTGAGCGGGGATGCGATGCGCCTGCCTCAGGTCTCGCGCCGCATGACGCGGGATGAGGTCTTGCTGGCGCGCGGAACCGCGGATGCTTTGGCGCTTAATCGGCGGTATCACAATGGTGAAACCCATGCCCGCTATATCCCCCAAGGGGACATGGCGCGCGATCTTTACGAGGCGATGGAGACCGCCCGGTGCGAGGCGATGGGCGCGCGCGATATGCCCGGCACGGCGGGGAATATCGACGCCAAGATTGCGCATGAGACTCAGCGCAAGGGCTATGATCAAGCCAAGCAAACGGGCGATGTGCCCTTGGCCCAAGCGGCGGGGTATTTGGTGCGGCACTTGGCAACGGGCCGCGCACTGCCCAGCGGGGCGCAGAACGCGATGGAGCTTTGGCGCGGCTATATCGAAAACCAGGCGGGCGTGACGCTGGATGATCTTGACGGCTGCCTTGATAACCAGGCCGCCTTTGCCAAATTCGCGCGGCAGGTGATCTCGGATCTGGGCTATGGCGATCAGTTGGGCGATGACCCGGACCAGCTTGACGATGACCAAGATGATGGCGCTGAAGAAAGCGGCGAGGAGACCGAAGAGCCGGACAGCACGGGCTCGGATGATCAACAAGAAGACGAGGCCGAGGGCTCTCCCGAGCAAAGCCAGGAAGAGCAGCAAGATAGCTCGCAAGCGCAAGTCTCCATGGATGACATGGCCGATCAGGAGCTGGGCGAAGAGACCGAAATGCCCGAGGGCGAAGCGCCGCTTGAGCCTCCCCCGCCGCAGCCTGTTTCAGAGGCGGATCCCGATTATCAGGTTTACCTGGCCGATCACGATGAAGAGATCGCCGCCGAAGATTTGGCCGAGCCGGTCGAGCTAGAGCGCTTGCGTGCCTATCTGGATCAGCAATTGGAACCGCTCAAGGGGGCGGTTTCGCGCTTGGCGAACAAGCTTCAGCGCCGACTTCAGGCACAGCAGAATCGGTCTTGGGAGTTTGACCGCGAAGAGGGAATGCTGGACGCGGGGCGTCTTGCGCGGGTCGTGGCCAACCCGACGACGCCGCTGAGCTTTAAGATC
>CAYWNJ010000667.1:0-1504 GCA_964459535.1 uncultured Rhodobacterales bacterium | reverse complement strand
CGGTAAAGTGACGCGCAAGCTTGGCGGAGGATCACTTGTCATTGCCACGCACAATGCGGGCAAATTGAAAGAGATCTCCGCACTGCTCGATCCTTATGGGCTCAAATGTATTTCAGCAGGATCGCTGGGTCTTCCTGAGCCTGCCGAAACGGGCACAACCTTTGCACAAAACGCTTTGATCAAGGCGCGCGCAGCGGCAGAGGCTTCGGGGCTGGTCGCGCTGGCGGATGACAGCGGGCTGTCGGTCGATGCCTTGGGCGGACGGCCAGGTGTCTACACAGCCGATTGGGCGGAGCGGCAGTGGTTTGAAGGAGAACCGGGCCGCGATTGGTATATGGCGATGGGCAAGGTCGAAGGGATGCTTCAACAGCTTGGCCCCAAAACCGATCGAAACGCCGCGTTTCACTGCGTACTTGCGATCGCGTGGCCAGATGGCGAGCATGCTATCTATGAAGGAAAATGCCCCGGTTCATTAACCTGGCCCCCGCGCGGTGAGATGGGTTTCGGCTATGATCCCGTTTTCATCCCCGAGAACCGGGATGGCGACGATACCTTTGCCGAAATCGACCCAGCAGAAAAGCACGCCGTCAGCCACAGGGCCGATGCATTTGCCAAGCTGGTTGCTGATCAGTTTGGTGTTTGAAATTCGCAGCTAGTAGGCGAACTGGCCTGAGATATTGCCGGGCGGGGCATAACGGCAGACGAGGTAGTCTCGCCCGCTCCCCGCTGCCAAACCGCATCCAAGCCTCTCAGTGTCACGCCAGATGATCTGCGTGTAATGCCCCACATCCTGCCAGCGCCCGGTGCTGCTGACAAATGGGAAGCGGGCATGCACGTAAAAGCGCTTCTCATCGATCCATGCAGCGGCCATTTCCTCAAAGCTGAACGCGCTTGGTGTTCCGGCCCACAAGTTTTCCCCCTGCCCTTGCCGCGCGCCTTGCGGGCTATGTTCAAAACGGCCCGTTCGCGCCAGTTCCTCCGCATATTCGAGCGCTTGTTCGCTAAGGTCCTCATCCAGCACAAGGCCGGGCGTACCAACCTCGGCGCGCGCCTCGTTATGTGCCTCTAGCATGACAGCGAGCATCTCTTCCTGGAGGCTCGACGTGCCCTGCCCACTTGGCGAGGGGGACGGAGTGGGTGTGGGACTGGGCGACGGAGATGGGCTGGGAGACGGCGATGGCGTGGGCGAAGGTGATATCGCCCCTGCGCCGCTTGGCGCACTGGTATCGTCGCCACCGCAAGCTGCGAGGCAAAGCGCGATTGGGAGAGCTAATCCGCCGAACATAGCCTTAGATTTGCGACCTCTTTTCATGAGCTTGGGTTCGCCTCACATGTTTAATATCACCTCTCGAAACAGACTTAAGCCGCCTTAGTCAAAACCACTTGGCCCACATTTTGAACCGGTCGCGAACAGGCGGCTCTGAAAACACGATGATGTGAGTTTGGAGCCGGCTTGTGGGTAATGGCGTTGTCCCAATGCCTGGCAGGCCATAGAAGCGGTCCA
>CAYWNJ010000666.1:0-1507 GCA_964459535.1 uncultured Rhodobacterales bacterium | reverse complement strand
TGTCGTCGTCGAGACCAAGCGCAAGCGGGTTGTTGTACCCAAGCCTGGCGCCTCTAAACCAGCGGGCAGCACGCCCTCTGCGCCGGGCAATCCGTCCCGCCGTCCAGCGGGCATTTCTGACGCGGAAATGGAGCGCCGACTCAAGGCACTGCAAGCGGCCAAGGCCCGCGAGGCCGAAGAGGCCGCCTCGCGCGCAGCCGAAGAGAAGGCCCGCGAGGAAGAGCGCGAGCGGCGCCGCGCCGAGGCCGAGGCCAAAGAGCGCGAGGAACGCGCACGCGAAGAGGCCCTGAAGGCTAAGGAAGAAGAGGAAAAGCGCAAAGCCGCAGACGAGGCCGCCGCTGCGCAAGCCGCTGCGGCCGCACCGGCCGAGGCGCAAAAGCCCGCGCAGCGCCAGGCTCAGCCTGCCGCCACCCCGCGCAAGCGCGAGCGCGAGCAGCGTCCCAGCAACAAAGGCCGGGGCGAGGATGGCGGTCGCCGGGCGGGCAAGCTAACGCTGAACCAAGCGCTCTCTGGCGGCGAAGGCGGTCGCCAACGCTCGATGGCGTCGATGAAGCGCAAGCAAGAGCGTGCGCGTCAAAAGGCGATGGGCGGCGGTCAAGAGCGGGAAAAGATCACTCGGACCGTCAACCTACCCGAAGCGATCATCGTCTCAGAGCTTGCCAACCGCATGGCGGAGCGCGTTGGCGATGTTGTCAAATCCCTGATGCAGATGGGCATGGTGGTTACGCAGAACCAGACCATTGATGCCGACACCGCAGAGCTGATCATCCAAGAATTTGGCCACAACGTGCAGCGCGTCTCGGACGCGGATGTTGAGGACGTGATTAAGGAGGTCGAGGATTCGGATGATGCGCTTGAAGCGCGTCCGCCCGTCATCACGATCATGGGCCATGTGGATCACGGGAAAACCTCGCTGCTTGACGCGATCCGCGATGCCAAGGTTGTTGCGGGCGAAGCGGGCGGAATTACCCAGCATATCGGTGCCTATCAGGTTAAGACCAATGACGGCGCGGTGCTCAGCTTCCTGGATACGCCGGGTCACGCGGCCTTTACCTCGATGCGCTCGCGCGGGGCGCAGGTGCCGGATCTCGTAGTGCTGGTTGTAGCTGCGGATGACGCGGTAATGCCGCAGACCATCGAGGCGATCAACCACGCGAAGGCCGCCGAAGTACCGATGATCGTCGCGATCAACAAAATCGACAAGCCCGAGGCGAATCCGGACAAAGTTCGGACTGATTTGCTTCAGCACGAGGTGATTGTCGAAAAGATCGCCAAGCTAGGTTTGCGATTGCGCCCGGGTGACAACTGCCAGATCGTCAATCCGCTGGACAACCCTGATTACGATTCTGTATGGCGCGAGTACTATGACGTCGCCAAACGCCAGGGAGTCTCACGGGCCTTTGCCCAGGAACAAGTCCGCACACGGCCGACACTACTCGGGGCAATGCTGCTACGGCGCGGCGAAGCCGACGCGTTGTTGTGCGGCACGACAGGGATTTATCAGAAT
>CAYWNJ010000665.1:0-1507 GCA_964459535.1 uncultured Rhodobacterales bacterium | reverse complement strand
CAGAACTTAGGTGGCAATCGCCATCCCGCGGTCTGGCTTTCGCCCGGCTCTGTGCTTTGTGGCAATGTCTGCTTGCGGCCAATGGCGTCTCAGGTTCAAACCGAAACGCGATAACGCTAGATTCTGATCCTATCCCCGCTCAACCCCGGCCATCCGAAGGATGGCCACGCGCCGACCGCCCTAGCGGGCGGCTTGAGCAGAACGGAAATGTCTGAAGATCAACATCAAAATTCAGTCGTCAGGCTCTATCAAAGCCGTGATTATTGCTTGGTTTGTTCAATCATAAAAATGACGTATTCAAATTCGCGTTCGAGGCAAAGCCGAGAGGCAGCGAATTTGAATCCAATTTAACAAAACACGCTCTAAAATATCTGAACACATGCTCAAAGCCGTGAGCTTGCAGATGTCGATGCGGCGACTACCGGAATACCTGACTTTACCGACAGGCAGACGGGTGCTCTTTCGTAGGCGTATTATCAATATAGGAAATTTCGATGTTCAATTTCATTCGCATCACCACCGCCTTTTCAATCAGCTTATTCGCGGCAGGCGCGCTCCAGGCGCATGAAGATATACCGCGAGAGAATATTTTGCTGATGGGAGACTCCAACGCGTCTGCACAAGGTGCTTTTAATCAAGTAAACCAGCAGGTTAACCGGTACAGGTCGAAAGGATGCAGCCCCATTAGCATTGGAGGCGGCTCTATGGCCGGGTCCTCTGTCGAAACTCGGAAAGGGCTGCAAAACTGGCAAGTATATGTGATCGTCTCCTGCCCTGCGGGCTAGCATTCGTATCAAAAGAAAAAACGGGGGGCGATGGCCCCCCGATCTAGTTTCGCCGTTCAGGCTCTGTCTGTTAACCGCCCGGAAATTTAATGCCTGCGGCCTGAACGTCTCTTAGAGCGAGCGCACCCGCTCTAAAACCATCGCAACGCATATTCCCTGCAACAGATCATCGGCGGTTTTACTGAAAAACAGCGCCAAAGATCGCTTTTATCGTGCCTTAGCTGCACCCGCTGGTTCCTCCGCATGTATTGCACTTCATGCAGGTGCCATTGCGTACAAGGGTGTAATTGCCGCATTCACCGCAAGCTTCCCCCTCATATCCTTGCATCTTTGCCTTCGTACGCGCGTCCATGCTGACAGAGCCAATTGTTGCGCCAGAGGCTGCCGCCACCTCGGGAACCAGGGTCTGCAAACTCGCGACAGGATCCGAGGCAACCTCGGCCATGCCGCCTTGCAGCACCACCAAATCCTGTGGCAACCGCTTGCGCAGATAGCCGGTCGAGCTGATCGACTTCAACACCTCCAGGGATTTCGACGCGGTCTCATCGCTGAGCTCCGAGACATTGCTGATCCCTTCAGCCACCACACCTTGGCCAATGCTGTCAAAGCTCTCCCCCTCAGGCTTCACATGCGCCAGATCGGTGCGATCCAGATAGCTCACCGCCAATTCCCGGAAGATATAGTCAAGGATCGAGGTCGCGTTCTTGATGCTGTCATTACCT
>CAYWNJ010000664.1:0-1508 GCA_964459535.1 uncultured Rhodobacterales bacterium | reverse complement strand
CAAGCCTTAGCAACCTCATAGACATAAGCGCGGGCCGAGTTCATCGCGGTGTACATATCCGCGATCTTGCCCTGCATCAGCTGGAAGCTGCCGATAGGTTTACCGAATTGCTTGCGCTCGGCCACATAGGGCATCACCTCGTCCATACAGGCCGCCATAAGGCCCAGGCCAATCCCGGCCAGAACAACCCGCTCATAGTCGAGCCCGGACATGAGCACTTTGACGCCCTGCCCTTCCTCGCCGATCACATTCTCAAACGGTACTTCCACATCGTCAAAAATCAGCTCTGCCGTGTTCGAGCCGCGCATCCCAAGCTTGTCAAAACCGGCAGACGTGTGAAAACCCTTCATGCTCTTTTCAACCAGGAAGGCCGTAATCGCATTGGTCTCGGCAGGTTGCGCCATTTTGGCGTAGATCACGAGCGTATCCGCGTCAGGCCCGTTGGTGATCCAGTATTTATTCCCATTCAGCCGATAATGATCATTGCGCTTTTCCGCACGCAGCGACATCGAAACCACGTCCGAGCCCGCCCCTGCCTCAGACATCGCCAGCGCACCGACATGCGCGCCGCTCACCAGCGTAGGAAGGTATTTCTGCTTTTGCTCAGACGTGCCATTCAGCCGGATCTGGTTGACACACAAGTTCGAATGCGCACCATAGCTCAGCGCGACTGAGGCTGAGGCGCGCGCGATCTCTTCAATCGCAACGGTATGCGCAAGATAGCTCATCCCCGCCCCGCCATACGCCTCCTCCACTGTAATCCCCAAAAGCCCCAGCGCGCCCATTTCCTCCCAAAGCTCTGACGGGAACGCGTTGGAGGCGTCTATCTGCGCTGCCATGGGCTTGATCCGCTCTTGCGCCCAACGATGGGCCGTCTCGCGCAGCGCGTTCACCTCTTCGCCGAGGTCAAATACCATTGAACGCATAAACATGAGGTGACTCCTGCGTATTTATTGAACACTTGTTCAATAATAAAAAAGACGTGGCGAAATGTCGAGTCCATTCCTTGTGGTATGGTTATCCCACGCACCAAATGAATCGGTAGCGCTTCGTTCCATGATGCTGATAGCGCCCCATGAGCGCATCGAGGGATGCAATCTGACCACTGGCTTGCGCGTGGTGCAACAGAAGACAGGCCGGGAACTCTACATCCCCTGCACTGGCTATCAGATCGAAGCGCTTGAAACAGAGCCCCAAAAGGGCTGACCGTCCTGACCAAGCAGGACGGCACACCGCTGCCTTATCTATGCATGGCGCAGATCAGCGTGACGAGCGAAAGCAACTTGGTGTCGAAGCCTACGACCTGCATACGCTGCGTTATCGTAGCATCCATGAACTGGTTCAGCATGGCAGCACAGATGACGAAATCGCCAGCTATTCAGGCCACCCAACCCAGGCAATGATTGAAAAGTATGCCGGTGCGGCAAGACAGCGGATGCGGGCTGGACACGCCCCCAAAAAACGACAATAGTGAGGCCCGAACGGAATGAGACCAGTACAAGAACGTG
>CAYWNJ010000663.1:0-1515 GCA_964459535.1 uncultured Rhodobacterales bacterium | reverse complement strand
AAATTTGCTCGAGTTCGCCGCTGATTTGGTTGCTGACAAGTTCCTTCAGCTTATCGAGGTTTTCGACGCCCAAAGACTCAGCGAGCGCGTCGTTGACTGCAGCTTCCGAAGGCTTGGCCACTTCCTTGACGGTGACATCGAAGACGGCTTCCTTGCCCTTCAGCGTGTCGACGGGATACTCCTCGGGGAAGGTCGTCGTCACGACCTTTTCCTCACCCGCCTTGGCACCTTTGAGGCCGTCTTCGAAACCCGGAATGAAACCGCCCTGCCCGATCACCAGTTCGATATCTTCCGCTGTTCCGCCCTCGAACGCCTCGCCATCGATTTTGCCGACAAAGTCGATCTTGAGCTTGTCGCCGTCATCGGCCGTTGCCGCTTCGTCGGCGGTGTAGGCGATGTTGCGCTTGGCCAAATCTTCCAGCGCCTCGTTGAGCGCTTCATCATCGACCTCTGCCGTCAGGCGCTCGACTTCAATGGTCTCCAACTCAACCAGGTTGATCGGCGGGATGACTTCGTAGCTCATTGAAAACGCGAGGTCTTTGGCGCCGGTGACGACACTCTCGATCTCAGCTTCATCTTCCGGCAGCGAGATTTCCGGCTGCGCGACCGGGCGTTCGTCCCTGTCGGTCAGAGCCTGTCGGCTGCTCTCCTCGACCGCTTCCTGGAGGACTTCCAGCATCAGTCTGCGGCCAAACACTTTTTTAAGGTGCGGCTTCGGCACCTTACCCTTGCGAAACCCCTTGATCTGGACGTCGTCCTTGATCTCTTCCAAGCGCTTGTCGCAGCGATCGTTGAGATCGGCTGCCGCTAGTGTGACCTGGATTTCGCGCTTCAATCCGTCTGAATTCGTCTCGGTTACTTGCATTGATCTCCAGCCCGACGTGATCGCTATTTCGCCTGAGAACCCGCGACCGGCACGGTGGCGGTTCCGCTCAATTCGATAAACTCCAACCCATTGGTGCGGGCGGAGGGACTTGAACCCCCACGGCCGAAGCCACCAGAACCTAAATCTGGCGTGTCTACCAGTTCCACCACGCCCGCCAAGGGTTGTCTCGCGCCAGTTTCACGCGCGCTTCCAAATGAGCCGGTTCGGTTAACCGGCCGGATCTGCGCGCCGAGCACTGCCGCGAATGCACTCCCGAAACAGCAAACGGCCGCAGCACTTGTGGTGCGCGGCGTTCAGGAAGCGGGAATAGGACTGTATATCGGCGCCTGGGGCGGCAAATCAATCGAGAACTTTCGGCGGTGGCGACGAAATCCTGCGTCAATCTGACCGTCACCCGGGCAGCTATGGCCAACCCCTTGCGGCCGGTCGCGGCGGGCGCCGGTGCGAGGGGGCGCCGGACTTATCTCCAGGGCGCACCTAACGAAAAGTTGTAGCGGACACCAAACTTGATCTCGTGAGTGGCAAGATCATCGCTGACGGCTGATTGAAGCCCGTTACCGGCTGCCGGCAGCAGCTGCCCTTCGATGCGGCCGAGATCGCTGTAGCGATAACCGATATCAAAGGTGGTG
>CAYWNJ010000662.1:0-1522 GCA_964459535.1 uncultured Rhodobacterales bacterium | reverse complement strand
CGCCCCCACGGGGCGGCGCGATTGCGCCACCCCTCGGAACGGCGCTATCCGAACGGCTGTGGGCACCCTCAGTTTCAAAGTGGGACGCTTAAATGGCAGCGGTTAGTCGCTAGAGATGCCGCTTTTCAACGCGCAAAACCTGCCCAGCTATGAAGGACAGGACGGCGGCAAAAAAGCTAAAGAGCGCACCCATTTTTGCAGCATCTTGCACCGGACCCGCCTCGAACGCGGCTGAGGCGAAAAAGAGCGAAACCGTAAAGCCTATCGCCGCAACGCAGCCAATCACAAAGAGATCCGCAATCCGCATCCCTTCGGGAATACCCAACCTAAGCGGACGCGCGGCGAACCATCCCAAGAGCAATATCCCAATAGGCTTGCCGACCAGCAGACCCGCAAGCACCAGCCAGGTCGCATCCCCAATCGCGCTAAAGGCCACGCCAGCATTGAGGAGCCCGAAGAAGAAGAGGATCACTTCGACGGGCCCTTTTAGCGCATGTTCAATCTGGTTCAAAAGATCGGTAAGATGCACCTCGGCGGCGGCGAAGACACCAAAGGCACGCTCGGCATGGGGGATCGTCGCAACAACAGGCAGCAGGCCAAGTGATGGATGCAAGCCCGAGGCCATAAAGCCATACCAGCTGACCACGCCCGCGAGGGCGTAAGGCCAAAAGCTCAAACGCTTGCGCACCCAAGTCGAATTCGGGCGCGCTTGATTGCCACGATCAAGACGGCGCGGAAGCCAATTTGCGAGAAGGTAGACGAGCGCCGCGGCAAAGACGGAAACGAGCAGCCATTCCAGCGCTAGCTCGCCAGACGGGTAAAAGACCGCGAGAATAATCAACCCAGCCGCATCATCCGCAATCGCGACGAGCAGCAAGAAACGCACCGCAGGGTGCCCCGCGCCAAAGACAAGACGCCCAACCAGATAGCTAAACGCGATGTCTGTGGCTGTCGGGATGGCCCAACCATTGGCAAGTGCATCATAGGTGGTCGAGCCCAGCAGTGACGCGAGCCCAAGATAAATGCTGACCGGTCCAATCATCCCGCCAAGGGTGGCAAAAAGCGGGGTCGCGGCCTTTTTCCCCCGCAGCGAGCCGTTCTTTAGGATCACGGCTTCCCAAACTTCTTTTGCAGCAATCGCAAAGAAAAAGGCCATGCCGATGTCGTTCACCAAGTAATGCGCTGAGAGCACCTTGGCCGCGCCCGCCGGATCAAAGGCGTCATAGCCAGACCCGTAGACTTTTTTCCAATAGGCATAGTCCAGCCCAATCCAATCATTAAACCAGATCGGATATTCGACGAAGTGATGATACGAGTGCCCGTCGATATTGGCCCAAATCAAAGCGACAAGCGCGCCGATGACCAGCAGCAGGGAATATTGAGTGAGAAAATTCCAGACGCGATACATCGCGGCCCCCTTATCTTGCGATAAATCCGGCTAACCCATTGCGCGGCGCGGGACAAGTCTTACGGCTCTTTGCCCGGCAAAAACTCCGCTCCAATCAAGCCGGTTTAGGCGTCT
>CAYWNJ010000661.1:0-1522 GCA_964459535.1 uncultured Rhodobacterales bacterium | reverse complement strand
GGCGGGCAAGCATTTTTCAAAGAAATACCTGCTCGCGGGCATTTACACGGGCCGGACGCTCTTTGCGGCGCTGTTTTTCCTCTTTCCCATCACGCCGCTGACGGTGATCCTCTTTTCGGTTGGCATGGGCGCGCTTTGGCTGGCAACGGTGCCACTGACCTCGGGGCTGGTCGCGCATATCTACGGGCTGCGCTATATGGGCACGCTTTATGGGATCGTTTTTTTCCGCCACGAGCTTGGGAGCTTCCTGGGCGTTTGGCTGGGCTGGCGGATGTATGACGCGACCGGCGGCTATGAGGTTGTCTGGTGGGTCGGCGTCGCGGTCGGCGCGTTCAGCGCGATTGTACACCTACCGATCCGAGAACGCCCCTTGCAAACGCCTCAACCGGCCTGAGCCTTGATCAACGCAACAATTTCGCTGGCATGAGAATAAGTGATCGCATGCGTGCCCTCCGTGATCACATCCTGTGGCGCGTCTGGGTTCCACTCTGAAAGTTGCTGCTGCACTTTCTCAAATGGGATCAAATCATCCTTTGCCCCCCAAATCGCATGAAGCGGGATTTGGGCCGTCGCAATCGCGCGGTGCTCAGCGGCGAGAGGGCGCCCGAGCACGCCGCGAAAGCTGGACAGGACCGCAGGCAGGAACCCGCGCAGATTAAGCTCTGCCATTTGCAACGCGCCGATGCCAGGCACCTCTGTGGGCAGCACCCGCTCTGCCTTGATCCCTTTGCTCAGGATCGAGGGATACAGAACGAGCATCAGCCAATCGCCGAAAACCGGGACGCGCCGGATAAATCCTGCGACGCCTTTAGGCGGGGCTTGCAGGCCCGCTGCGGCTAAAAGCACTACGCGCTGAACCTTGCTGGGCTGCGCAGCGGCAAAGACTGTGGCAATGGCCCCGCCCATGGAATAGCCGATCAGCGTAACCGGCCCTGCAACGCCTTGTTGGTCAAGGAGTTCAGTGAGTTCTTCAATGTAAAAGGCCGCATCCTGTGCCCCGCGTGGCCGATCCGAATAGCCCCGACCGAAATGGTCAAAGGTCAACACCCGATAGCCCATCTGCGTCAAACCCGGCAGCATGCCACCCCAAACATAGGAGGCCGTGGTCAGCCCGTGGATGCAAACGCGAACCGGGCCGTCCTCGGGCCCGAACCATTGGTAATGCAGCTTACCGCGCCGCAATTGCGCGAATTGGCCAGGTGCTTCCTTCTGACGTGGCGCGATGGATGCCCGGAGCATTTCACGCAAGAACGGTGCCGCCAGCACGGCGGCTAGAATTAGGATCACTCCCCAGATCATTGCGCACTCCAACGGGATAGGATGTAATGGGCGGTCATCAGATCCAGATGTGCGCCGCCTCCGTTCTTGAAAAGCGTGACGCCAGACGGCTCCGGCGCAAAGCTATCAAGACTGTAATAGTCTGCGCGCACGTGCTCTCGGGCAATCACGCCTGCCTTCAAAGGGATTTTTAGCTCGCCGATATGATCGAGGGTCGTGTCGAGGCTATCGACATAGAGGGTTG
>CAYWNJ010000660.1:0-1531 GCA_964459535.1 uncultured Rhodobacterales bacterium | reverse complement strand
GCGCTCATACGGCCCAAGGATCCAGCCGCCGCGCTCTTCGCGCACGTACCACTTTGCATCGGCATCGCGCAGCACCGGGTGCTCCGGGTTTGCCTTACGCCATTCGACTAAAGCGGGGTCAGGCTCGGTGACGATATATTGATGCTCGACCGGGATTGCAGGCATTTTGATCCTGAGGAGTTGCGCAGTGCGCTGCGCGTGGTTGCCGGTTGCGGTCACCACATGCTCGGCATGGATCACGGTCTGCTCATCCGACGGGACAAGGTTCCCGCCTTGCTCGACCATTTTGGTCACGGTCACATCCCAATGATCGCCCGTCCAGCTATAGCCATCAACCTGCCATTTCCGCTCGATAATCACGCCGCGTTGCCGCGCGCCCTTGGCCATCGCCATCGTCACATCAGCCGGGTTAATATACCCATCTGTGGGGTGGTAGATTGCACCTTTCAGATCCTCTGTACGCACCAGCGGATAGCGCTCTTTGATCTGAGCGGGGCTGAGCCATTCATAAGGCACGCCGCAAGTCTCGGCAGTGCTGGCATAGAGCATATACTCATCCATGCGCGCGTCGCTTTGCGCCATGCGCAGGTTGCCCACGACGTAAAAGCCCGCGTTCAGGCCGGTCTCTTCCTCACGCGTTTTGTAGAACTTGATCGAGTAATCATGGATATGGGTTGTCGCATAGGACATGTTGAAATAGGGAAGCAGGCCCGCCGCGTGCCAGGTACTGCCCGAGGTCAGCTCGTCCCGCTCAAGCAGCATGACATCTTGCCAACCGGCTTTGGCCAAGTGATATGCGATCGAGGTGCCAACCGCACCTCCGCCAACAACCAATGCTTTGACATGGCTCTTCATGGGCGTGTCTCCCCTATCTTGCTTGCGCCGGTATTTACCGCCAGACGCGCGGCGCTGCGCGAGCATGCCGACGGCTCAGAGATCAAAAGCGACGAAAAGGTCGGGTGCGGGTAACGGGACCTATCGTTCTTTCACATAAGGCTCGCCGCCCGCGCGCGGGGGCGTGGCTTTGCCAACAAAACCGGCGAGGATGACCACGGTCATAATATAGGGCAACGCGCCGAGAAGTTGCGCTTGGATTTTCATGCCGATCAGGGCGGTGATCACATCCGGGCGCGTTTCAAGCGCGCTAAAAAGACCAAAGAGCAGCGTGGCATAGAGCGCGTGCCACGGGCGCCATTTGGCAAAGATCAGCGCGGCGAGGGCGATAAAGCCGCGCCCCGCGCTCATTTCTTTGACAAAGCCCGCCTGGAGCGCGGTGGACAAATAAGCGCCCGCGATCCCGCAAAGGATGCCGCAGATGGCCACCGCCGCATAGCGCATCTGAACCACCGAGACACCTGCCGTGTCCACCGCGGCCGGGTTCTCGCCCACCGCGCGCAGGCGCAGGCCAAAGCGGGTGCGGAACAGGATCCACCAGGTCAGAGGCACGCAGGCAAAGGCGATATAAACCAAGATCGAATGGCCCGAGATAAGCTCGGCATAGATCGGGCCGAGGATGGGGACGCCTGAGAGG
>CAYWNJ010000659.1:0-1535 GCA_964459535.1 uncultured Rhodobacterales bacterium | reverse complement strand
CTGTTGCGCGGGAGATATGTTCGTGGCGATGTGCTTCAGGTTTAAGTTTGGGTACTTTGGCTATCTTCCATCGGTGGCCAGGGCCGCTCCGCCTCGGCGGTGATCCAGGCGGCGACCCAATCGGGCATAGGCGGGCTGACCTCATCATGACCCAGCGCAGTGGCAACCTGGGCAGGCGGCACGGCCTTGCCCTTTTCAATCGCTGCTGCGCGGTAAAGCACATGGCTGGCGCACTCCCCGTTCCGCTTCCACATGGACTGTTCCAAGTAGAGAAAGCGCTCGTCCCAGCACAAAAAGCGCGAACGGACCTCGAACCGCTCAAAGGCGGTTATGCGGCGGCGATAGCGGACCGACACACCCGCAATGGACAAGGCCCATCCCATGCGCCGGATGGCGGCGATCATCCCAAGCCGCTGCGCCATTTGAAACCGCCCCAGATCGTATAGGGACAGCACCCGCCCGTTGTTCAACTCCAAGAACATATCAATGTCCCAGGGCATACAGATATGGTGCGAGACATGCATATCGGTCGCGCCGTAGAGACGCGGCTGAAAGCTGGCCCGGTAAATGCCCCAGAAAAAGCGAATAAACGGATACATAAGAGCGGTGCTACAGCGTCTGGGGGCCGCGTCAAGGGTGACGTAGATGGCGCATTGCGAAACCGCGCAACAGGGCCTACATGGGAAGGGACGCTTGGGAGACCGGATATGCAATCGCTTTACCAGATCATTATGCTACTGCTCGACATTTTCTGGTTCTTTATCATCATCCATGTGGTGATGAGCTGGCTGATCAATTTCCAGGTCTTAAACCTCTATCAACCGCTCGTCGCGCAGATCTGGAACGGGCTGAACCGCCTGCTAGAGCCGGTCTATGGCCGTATTCGTGGCCTCCTGCCCCCCATGGCGGGCATAGATCTCGCCCCCTTAGTCGCGTTGGTTGGTGTGATGATTATCCGTATCATTTTGGAAAATAATATTGGGTTTTTCGTCGGATAGACGCGCTCTGAACCATCTCAGGCGATTTTCACGATGACGAATGCGGCCAAGCTCTTATCCGATGTGTTTGGCTTTGACGCCTTCCGGCCCGGGCAAGAGGAGATTGTTCAGGCCGTCGCGGGCGGGGATAATGTTCTGGCCATTATGCCGACGGGGGGTGGCAAGTCCCTCTGCTATCAACTCCCTGCATTAATGCGCGGCGGTGTGACGGTGGTGATCTCGCCTTTGATTGCCTTGATGCGCGACCAAGTTGCCGCGCTGCAAGCGGCGGGCGTGTCGGCAGGCGCTTTGACCTCCGCCAACACGCCAGAGGAAACCGACGCCGTATGGATGGCGCTTGAGGCGGGCACGCTTAGGCTGCTTTACATCGCACCAGAGCGACTGGCCCAGGACAGCGCCATTGGCATGTTGCAACGCATTGGTGTTGGGCTGATCGCGGTGGACGAGGCCCATTGCGTCAGCCAATGGGGGCATGATTTTCGCACGGACTATTTGCGGATTGGAAACCTACGTGCCGCGCTCGGCACACCGCTTGCC
>CAYWNJ010000658.1:0-1541 GCA_964459535.1 uncultured Rhodobacterales bacterium | reverse complement strand
AAAGGTCTGTCTATACAGAAAACCCCAGCATTGGACCGTACAACTTTCGCAGAACTGCTTTTCGCAAACTTCCGGGGGATCGACCACCTGTGTTTGGAGTAGAGCCACCCAAGACACTTCGATACCAGATTTTTGTGGATGAACGATTTTGGAATCTAGTGTTCCCCACCTGACATAGGATTCCCATTGGGTTTCTGATGTGTCATGTTGGGTCATGAGACGTGATGACATCTGCCTTTTCCTGAGCCCCGACGACCGCGCTGAACTTCGGTGCCTGGTCAAGAACCGCAACACGCCCCGCAAGCTGGTTTGGCGTGCCGAAATCATTTTGGCCACGGCGGATGGCCACGGCACATTCGAGATCATGCGGCGGGCGCGGACCTCGAAACCGACCGTTTGGCGCTGGCAGGCGCGATATCTTGATGAAGGCATCGCCGGGCTGAAGCGCGATAAGACGAGGCCCTCACGAGTGCCTCCCCTGCCGCGGGAGACGCGGCTCAAGGTGATCGCCAAGACGGTGCAGGAGACCCCGCCCAATGCCACCCATTGGAGCCGCTCGCTGATGGCGGAAGCGGTTGGCATTTCGCCATCGAGTGTGGGGCGGATTTGGGCAGACGCGGGTCTGAAGCCGCATCTGACGAAGGGGTTCAAGGTCTCGAACGATCCGGCTTTCGAGGAGAAAGTCAATGACATCGTGGGGCTTTACCTCGATCCGCCGGAGCGGGCCGTCGTGCTGTGTGTGGATGAGAAGTCGCAGATTCAAGCTCTTGACCGAACCCAACCCGGCCTGCCCTTGAAGAAGGGGCGCGCGGCGACCATGACCCACGATTACAAGCGCCACGGCACGACGACCCTGTTTGCCGCGCTCGACGTAAAGTCCGGCGTGGTGATCGGCGATTGCATGCCGCGCCACAGAGCCAGGGAGTTCCTCAAATTCCTGCGCCAGATCGACCGCGCCGTGACAGGTGGACGCCAAGTGCATCTGATCCTGGACAACTACGCCACCCACAAGACGCCCGACGTAAAAGCATGGCTCGACAAGCATCCGCGCTTCAAGCTGCACTTCACGCCAACAAGCGCGTCATGGCTGAACCTTGTCGAACGGTTCTTTGCCGAGATCACGGCAAAGCGCATCCGGCGAGGAAGCTATTCCAGCGTCGATGATCTGGAGGAGGCCATCTACGATTATCTCCTGCTCCACAACGCCAAGCCCAAACCCTTCGTCTGGAGCAAAACCGCCGATGACATCCTCACCCGCGAACGCCGCGCTCTGAACGCACTCGATGAAATCAGGGGGAACAGGTAAGATGCGTCAGACTCGGAACACTAGACTGTGTAACTCAAGCAAATGAATGTATCAAAAAATGACGCCAATTCGGCGATCCTGAGCGCAGTCGGCTTTGATGAGGGGCGCAATGCCCGCGCAAAGATCGGGTTTGTACTGATCCCGAATGAGCAAACCATCGAAGACGACATGATCAAAAATATGCCACCCGGTGTGGGGGCCTATTTCAGCCGGGCCACAATGCCCCGTGAAATCT
>CAYWNJ010000657.1:0-1545 GCA_964459535.1 uncultured Rhodobacterales bacterium | reverse complement strand
CTGGCCAAAATGATGGTGAATGCCGCGGAGGGGGAGGAACAAGAGCGCGCCATTGAGAGCCTTGCTGGACATATCGCCGCTGCCTCGCCCGATCTGGTCGAGGGCCTCGCGGCCTTCCGCAAAAAACGTGCGCCAAATTTCAAAAAGGAGGGAGAAACGTGATCCGTCACCTCGTCGCGCTAAAATTCCAAGGCAACGTCACGCAAGAGCAAAAGGAAACGCTCTATGCGGAACTCAGAGCGCTAGACTCGCGCATTGCGGGCATCATGGATTTCCAATACCGGCAGAATGTAAGTGTCGAGGATCATGTCGTTCGAGGATTTCGAGATATGTTCTGGTTCGATTTTCGCGACCGAAAGGTGCGGGATGCGTACCTTGCTGATACCGAACATCAGGCGATTGGCGCCCGCCTTGTTGAGCACCTTGACGGCGGTATTGAAGGCGTGTTCGTGATGGATATTGACCTCTGATGCATAATAAGAACGCGGATGAACGGCTTAGCTACAAAGCAGGTGGCGCATGACCCAAGTCGCACTTGTCACAGGCGCGACACGTGGAATTGGCCTCGGCGCGGCCAAGGCACTGGCGCAAGAGGGGTTCCGGGTTGCGCTCAACGGACCTTTCGACGATGCCGAACTGGAAAGCGCTGCGGCAGAGGTCGCGCAGTTCGCACCTACCGTTGCGATTCCCTTTGATGTGTCGGACCTATCGGCACATGCGGACGCGCTCGAAAAGATCGAGGCCGCGCTCGGGCCGCTTACGACCCTGGTCAACAATGCAGGCGTCGGCGTGCTGAGCCGTGGCGGTCCGCTGGATGTCAGCGAAGCCAGCTGGGACCGCTGCATGGCCGTGAATGCCAAAGCTGTTTTTTTCCTGACACAAGCCTTTGCTAAGAAGTTGCTCAGCCGCGCGCGCGCACCGGATTTGTTCCACTCGATTGTAACGGTGAGTTCGTCAAACGCGCGGGCGGTTGCTGTGCCGCGTAGCGAATACGCTGCCTCTAAAGCCGCCGCTGCGATGATCACGCAAAGTTTTGCCGTCCGGCTGGGGACCGAGAACATCGCCGTTTATGATGTGCAACCCGGCCTGATCGCAACCGAGATGACGGCGCCTGTGATCGACAGCTACGCACAGCGGGCCAAGGAGGGGCTGACGCTTTTGCCTCGGGTTGGCACGCCAGAGGAAATCGGGAAGATTATCTCAACCTTAGCCTCGGGCAAGCTGCCTTATACCACAGGTCAAGTGATCTCGGCTGATGCTGGCCTGCTTGTCCCGCGATTCTAAGGAGCTCTCGATGCAAATCGCCCTTCCCGACCCCTCTGGCGCTTTGAAGCCCTACACGTTGCAGGGTGCTCCGATCCAAGCGGCGCCCCTGGGGGCCGATCCTGCACGGGTTGTCTTTTCGGCAGCGCATGTCGTTGCGGATCCGTTCGCGGATGCCGATCCCTCCGGCCCGGCTGCGGTCGATTGGCAGGCTACATTGCGCTTTCGGCATCACCTGGCAGGCCTTGGGCTCGGCATTGCCGAAGCGATGGACACCGCACA
>CAYWNJ010000656.1:0-1552 GCA_964459535.1 uncultured Rhodobacterales bacterium | reverse complement strand
AAGGAGAGGCTCTGATGCCCAGTCTGAAGGACCTCAAAAACCGGATCGAGAGCGTGAAAAACACACGCAAGATCACCAGTGCGATGCAGATGGTCGCGGCGGCCAAGCTGCGCCGCGCCCAAGAAGCTGCCGAAAACGCCCGCCCCTATACCGAGCGCTTCAACGCGGTCATGGCGGGCCTGGCATCGGCGGCCTCTGGCAGCGACAGCGCGCCTAAGCTGCTCAGCGGCACCGGGCGCGATCAAGTGCATTTGCTGGTCGTTATGACCGCCGAACGCGGGCTTTGCGGCGGGTTTAATGCCAATATCGCCAAACTGGCACGCACCAAAGCGGCAGAGCTGAAAGCTGCAGGTAAGACCGTCAAGGTCGTGACCGTCGGCAAAAAAGGGCGCGATGCGCTCAAGCGGGATCTTGGTGACGACTTCACCGGGCATGTTGATCTGAGTGAGGTCAAAAATGTCAGCTATTCGGATGCACAAGGGATCGCGCGCCAGGTCCTCTCGGGCTTTGACGCGGGCGAATTCGACGTTTGCACGATCTTCTACTCGAAATTCGTGAACGTGGTGAGCCAAGTGCCGACTGCTCAGCAGGTTATCCCGTTCGAGCTGCCCGAAAGCGCGGCGGAGGCGGCTAGCACGCTTTATGACTATGAACCAAGCGAGGAAGAAATCCTCTCGGATCTTCTACCGCGCGGTGTAGCGACGGCGGTTTTCTCGGCGCTGTTGGAGAACGGCGCATCTGAGCAAGGCGCGCGGATGAGTGCGATGGACAATGCGACGCGCAATGCAGGCGATATGATTGACCGGCTGACCATCGAGTTTAACCGCTCGCGTCAAGCCGTGATCACGAATGAGCTGATCGAGATCATCTCGGGCGCGGAGGCACTCTAACCGATGGCTCCTCAAGATCCTTCTGAACTGGCAGTTATGACGTTTGAGATGCTCAAGCGGATGCAGCCAGGCGTAACAAGGATCAGCGCGCACCTTCAAGATGTAAAGGTTTGCCTCTCCTCCGTGGAAAGAGGGATTGGCCAACTCAATAAACGAATGGATACATTCGATCAAAGACTAACGCGGATCGAGCGCCGGCTTGATCTGACAGATACAGCGGCCTGATCGGCCAAAAAGGAGACCGCTCTATGGCAAACGCAGTCGGAAAAATCACCCAGGTCATTGGCGCCGTTGTCGATGTGCAGTTTGATGATCACCTGCCGGAGATCCTCAACGCGCTGACCTGCGAAAATAACGGCAAATCTCTGGTGCTCGAAGTGGCGCAGCACTTGGGTGAAAGCACCGTACGGACCATCGCAATGGACAGCTCCGAAGGTCTTGTCCGCGGTCAGGATGTGACCGACTCGGGCGGCCCCATCTCGGTCCCCGTTGGCAAAGCGACCTTGGGCCGGATCCTGAACGTCGTGGGCGAGCCTGTCGACGAGGGCGGCCCGGTGAATGCGGACGAAAGCCGCGCCATTCACCAGCCTGCTCCCGAATTTGCTGAACAAGCCACCGAATCCGAAGTCCTCGTGACAGGCATCAAAGTTGTGGACCTGCTG
>CAYWNJ010000655.1:0-1554 GCA_964459535.1 uncultured Rhodobacterales bacterium | reverse complement strand
GTGTGTTCGAAGTGGAGCGCCCCACGACGACCGAAGAGGTCAACGCGCTATTCGAACAAGCGGCAAACGGCCCGCTGGCCGGGATTTTGGGGTATGAAGCGCGCCCACTTGTCTCGACGGATTACACCAATGACACGCGGTCAAGTATTATCGACGGGCTCTCGACCATGGTCGTGAACGGCACCCATGTGAAAATCTACGCTTGGTATGACAATGAAATGGGTTATGCGCATCGCTTGGTGGATATTGCCTTGATGGTCGGAGCTTCGCTTTGAGTCCAGCCTCCGCGCAGCAAGGCGGGCACAGCGCCTATGTCGCCGTGACGGCTGCCTATTGGGCATTTATGCTAACCGATGGAGCCTTGCGTATGCTGGTGCTGCTGCACTTCCATACGCTTGGTTTCTCGCCCATAGAGTTGGCTTATCTCTTTTTGCTTTATGAGTTGGCGGGGATGATCACCAACCTCGCCGCAGGTTGGCTGGCCGCTCGGTTCGGACTGACCGCAACCCTCTATGCCGGGCTTGGGATACAGATCCTTGCCCTTCTGGCACTGACGCAGCTGGACCCGGCGTGGAGTGCGGCGCTGTCGGTCGCCTATGTCATGCTGGTGCAAGGGGCGAGCGGCGTGGCCAAGGACCTGGCCAAAATGTCCTCGAAATCTGCCGTCAAATGGCTCGCGCCCGAGACGGAGGGCGGGCTTTTTCGCTGGGTGGCGATTTTGACCGGATCTAAGAACGCGATCAAGGGGATTGGATTTTTGCTGGGCGCCGCGCTTTTGGCGCAGTTTGGGTTTACCTGGTCGGTGCTGGCGATGGCGGGCGCGCTTGGCGCGGTGCTGATCGCGGTTTTGGCCGCGATGCCGCCTGGCCTGCCAAAGGGACGCAAAGGGGCGAAATTCTCCGAGGTGTTCTCTAAATCGCGCAATGTGAATTGGCTCAGCGCGGCGCGCGTGTTTTTGTTCGGCGCGCGGGATGTGTGGTTTGTCGTCGGCATCCCGATCTATTTCTACGCCGTTTTGTCCGATGGCAGCGCCGGGAGCAATCGCACAGCCTTTTTCATCATCGGGTGTTTTATGGCGATCTGGATCATCCTTTATGGCTATGTCCAGGCCCTCTCCCCAACCCTGCTGCGCGCCAAAACTCGGCCCGAGGGTGATCTTGTTGCCGCGGCACACCATTGGGCCTTGGCGCTTTGCGCGGTGCCTGTTGTCCTAACAGCCTGCACTTTCATTGCTTCTGAAAACGAGCCTTGGCTAACCGTCGCGCTTGTCGGCGGCCTTCTGGTCTTTGGCGCGATCTTTGCGGTCAATTCTGCGCTACATTCTTATCTGATCTTAGCGTTCACCCAGCGCGAACGGGTCACCATGGATGTCGGGTTTTACTATATGGCCAATGCGGGCGGGCGCTTGCTGGGCACGTTATTGTCAGGTGTCACCTACCAGCTTGGCGGGCTGACGCTGATGCTGGCCACGGCGGCGGTTATGGTTGCGCTCTCTGCGCTGGCAGCGTCGCGGCTATCTCTCTGAGCTCGCCGACAAATAGTCCGAGCGTTGCA
>CAYWNJ010000654.1:0-1554 GCA_964459535.1 uncultured Rhodobacterales bacterium | reverse complement strand
AGGCCAATTATGCCTCAGGTTCAAACCGAAACGCTATAAGGTTTAAGGTTGGATGCTATGGCCTGGTGACTGAATTTTGATCTCATTTCCGCTTAGCCCCTAGCCATCCATAGCATGGCAACGCGCCGACCGCCCCGTTTTGCCGAAGGCAAACCTGCGGTTTGACGGGGGGCGCGTCCCGCGCCACCCTCGGTCGGCTTGGGCAGAGCGGAGATCTTTGAAATTGATATCAAATTTCAGTCGTCAGGCCATAGAGAGGCAAAAATTCCAAGGCGGGTCAGAGCCGACGGACTTAGTGGTCTCCGATGCGAAGGCAACAGCAAATGTCAGCGCGCTTAAAATATCGTCTGCTTGCGCCTGTGCAAACCCTGTCTTTGACAGAAGCTGCGCGCGCTCCAACGCGCATAGAAATCCAGCGTTAAAGGCGTCGCCCGCGCCAACGGTATCGACCACGGTGGTTTTCGGGGCGGGAACACTCAGATGTAAGCCCTGTGCGCCAAAGACTTCGACCCCATCCGCGCCCCTTGTAATGCAGACAAGCTGCGTCCCGTGCCCCAGGATAGCAGAGGCTTTGGCGGATCGGGAGACCGGTGAGGGATCGAGCCATAAGAGGTCTTCTTCGGAAACTTTGACGACATCTGCCAACTCAAAACCCAGCGCCAGTCGCTGGCGAAAATGCGCTTCGTTGGCTATGAAGTTAGGCCGAATATTCGGGTCAAACATGATGAGATGCTTGGCGGCGCAGCGTTGCATCAAGTTCACATACGCCTTGGCGCATGGCTCCACAGCCCAGCTGATGCCCCCAAATAGCAAAGCATTTATCGAAGACGGCAGGCTTTGGGGCATATCCGCAGGCGTCAGCATACGGCCTGCCGAATTCTCATCGTAAAAGGCATATTGGGCACTACCTTGCTGGAGCGCGACAAAGGCAAGGGTGGTGGGGCGATGAGACACATGCAGGAACTCGGGTGAAACTCGGCTATCGGTCAGTGCCTTTTGCAGAAATGTGCCAAATAGGTCCGTCGAGATACCGGAAACTAAACCAACCGCAGCGCCTTGACGCCCCAATCCAATGGCCGTGTTTAACGCCGCGCCTCCTGCAACAGGGGCAAACGCGCCGTCCTGATTGGGAAACATATCGACGACAGCTTCACCCGCGCATAGGATCATAGTTTTATTCCCATTCTGCTAAGGTTCACCGAGCAAGCGAAAAAGATACGATCTTACCCGAGCAGCCGCCGTGCGATCACCTGCGCTTGGATTTCTGCCGCCCCTTCGAAAATGTTGAGGATGCGCGCGTCGCACAGAATCCTCGAAATTTTGTACTCCAAGGCAAATCCATTTCCACCGTGGATTTGCAAACCATTATCCGCAGCAGCCCAGGCCACCCGCGCTCCAAGCAGTTTTGCCATTCCAGCCTCAACATCACAGCGGTGCCCCCGGTCCTTTTCGAACGCAGAGAAATAGGTCAGTTGACGCGCGATCATGATCTCAACCGCCATCATCGCAAGTTTATTCGCAACCCGTGGAAACGCGATCAGAGCTTTGCCGAAC
>CAYWNJ010000653.1:0-1563 GCA_964459535.1 uncultured Rhodobacterales bacterium | reverse complement strand
CCACCACGCCCGCGCCCGCATCCAGATGGCCGATATTGCCCTTGACCGAGCCCAAATAGGCTGGCGCTGCGCGGCCCGAAAGCACGGATTTCAGAGCCCCGGCCTCTATCGGATCGCCCAAAGCGGTGCCTGTGCCGTGCGCTTCGACAAAGGCGATCTGCTCCGGATCAACCTGCGCAGCTTCCAGCGCCGCGCTGATCAGCCGTGCTTGTGCAGCGCCCGAGGGGGCCGTCACCCCATTGGTGCGGCCGTCCTGATTGACCGCCGTCGCTTTGATCACAGCGTAGATCTGGTCTGCATCCCGCAAGGCATCGTCCAAGCGTTTGAGCACCACAGCGCCCACGGCTTCGCCGATGACAATGCCGTTGGCCGCCGCATCAAACGGGGCACAGACCCCGGTGGGTGAAAGGATATTGGCCCGCGCCGACAACACTTGCCCCCAAGGGGTCGCCATCAGATAGACCCCGCCAGCCAGGGCCAAATCCGCGCGGCCCGCGCTGAGATCTGTGCAGGCCTGGTGCACCGCCACAAGCGACGATGAACAAGCCGTATCCACGGTGACCGAGGCCCCTTGCAAATCAAGATGGTAAGACAGCCGCCCCGAAATCAGCGACGGGCTGTTACCCGACATCGCAAAGGCATTTGTCTCGCCCGAGCTTTCCAGCAAGCGGTGGTAATCGCCCATAGCCGCGCCCACATGTACCGAGGCTCGCGCTCCGCGCAGTGCCTCTTTTGTAAGCCCGGCATTTGTAAAGGCCTGCATCGCCTGCATCAAAAACAGTCTCTGTTGCGGATCGGTGCACAGCGCCTCGTGGGCCGTCATGCCAAAAAAGCTCGCGTCGAACTGCGCGATGTCGGCCAGCGGCGCGATCACAGAGTTGTTTTCCACCCCAGCACCCCAGCGCGCTGGAGGCGCCGGGCGGAAAGATTGGCGGCCTGCGCATAGATTGGCCCAATATGTGTCCAGATCCGGCGCATCAGGAAACTGCCCAGCCATGCCGATGATGGCAATGGGCTGCCCCATCCTTTGGCCTGCGGTCTCGTCACGGCTTTGGCGCGGGTCACGTTGCAAAGGATACGCCTCGTCTGTACCGCTTACCTGAGCCGGTTGCAAAGTGGCGAGCTTTAATGCCCGCTCCGCAAGCGGCGCTGGCTTGTGCGCAAGTGGCGCGCTTCGGGGTATGGTTCCGGGCGCGGGGCGGTCTTGCTTGTCGATAAAGCCCGCAAGCGCGTCGATGCAGGGATGGTCAAAAAAGGCCGTCGGTGTGATCGAAAGGCCAAAGTGATCGGACACCGCCCGCGACAGATCCAAAAGCATCATCGAAGTGACCCCGAGCAGCCGGAAAGGCAGATCAGCGGCGCAATCCTCGGGGGCGCAGTTCAGCGCATTCGCGATAAGCCCGCGCAGCTGCACTTGCGTAGATTTGCACGCTATCGCATCCCTATCTGCAGGGCCAGACGCACCTGTATCGCCGAGCTCGGCCAACGCCTTGCGGTCGCGTTTGCCCGCTGGGGTTAGCGGCAAGCTTTCGTGAAATTGCCAGCGCAGCGGCACCATCACCT
>CAYWNJ010000652.1:0-1566 GCA_964459535.1 uncultured Rhodobacterales bacterium | reverse complement strand
CCATCATATGGGGAAAACCAAAGAGAGTCACGCGTCGGCCGAGAAGAATATTCTCGCCTGGAGCGCTGAAATGGACGCAGGCGGCCTCGACGCGATTGTGATCAACACGTCGGGCTGCGGCACGACGGTCAAAGATTACGGCCATATGTTCGCGCAAACCGAGCTGGCGGGGCAAGCTGAGCAGGTGGCGGGCAAAGCCTGCGACATTAGCGAGGTGCTAATGAAACTTGATCTCCCGCAGCAAGCCTCCAAAGGGGTAAAAGTCGCCTATCATGCTGCCTGTTCGCTGCAACATGGGCAGCAGATCAAAACCTATCCCAAAGATCTGCTTCGCCGTGCAGGTTTTGAGGTGGTCGAGCCTGCGGATGCCCATCTTTGCTGCGGCTCTGCCGGGACCTATAACCTGATGCAGCCGGAAATCTCTGGCGCACTTAAAGCCCGCAAAATCCGCACCTTAGAAGTCACGCAGCCCGATGTTATTGCGGCAGGCAATATCGGATGCATGATGCAGATCGGCTCTGGCACAGATACGCCTATCGTGCACACGGTCGAGCTATTGGATTGGGCGACGGGCGGGCCAAAACCGCCCGCGCTGTGCGATCCTTGATACTGACTTCAATTAAAGCTTGTTTTGTTCAATCGGAAAAATGAAATATTCAAATTCGCGTTCGAGGCAAAGCCGAGAGGCAGAGAATTTGAATCCAATTTAACAAAACACGCTCTTATCACAAATCGCGCCCCATTTTCGCCATGATGACTCTCTAGGTCGCATAGAACGACGCAAGGAGAGTCTGAATGCGCCGCGTAATTGTTTTGTCATGGTTGACACTGTTAATGACGCCTCTGGCTGCAGAGGAAAAACCACAGCTATTCCTGATGGACACAACCGAGGATGGCCGAGCGTGGCAGGCGGTTGGACGTCTTGATTTTGAAGGCGTCGGCTTTTGCACCGGCGCGTTGATCGCCCCCGATCTCGTGCTAACCGCAGCACATTGCCTCTATGACAAGCAAACAGGCGCACCGCTCAGGCATGACATGATCGAATTCCGGGCGGGGTGGCGCAAGGGGCGGGCCTCGGCGCATCGTCGCCTCCGCCGGGCGATTACACACCCGCTCTATAGCTATTCCGAAAAGGTCAGCGCGCAGCGCGTGCAGCACGACATTGCGCTTCTTGAGCTGAGCCATCCCATACGCAACCCGTCTATTCAACCGTTTCAGACCGCTGCGCGCCCCGATACCGGCGCGAGTGTGAGTGTCGTTTCTTATGCCAAAGGACGCTCGGACGCGCCGTCCTTGCAGGATGTGTGCAAAGTGCTTTCTGTCCAAAACAGGTTTTTGGTGACCTCCTGCTCGGTCGATTTTGGCAGTTCTGGCGCGCCCATTTTTGAGGTTAAAGAGGGCCAACCGCGCATCGTGTCGGTCGTTTCCGCGAAGGCCGAGATGGCGGGGCGCTCGATCTCAATTGGAACGGCGCTGAGCCAGCCGCTCGCAGAGCTTCGGTCAAAGCTCGCCGCTGGAGAGGGATTTCAAACGCCGCAGAGCCCGGCAAAGCTGCGGATCGCTGCC
>CAYWNJ010000651.1:0-1585 GCA_964459535.1 uncultured Rhodobacterales bacterium | reverse complement strand
GCCGACCGCCCCCACGGGCGGCGCGTACCGCGCCACCCTCGGTCGGCTTGAGCAACGCAGACATGGGTGAATATTGATACCAAAATTCACCTATCAGGCTATATGTTCGGGGCAACGTGTATCATTGATACGCTACATTCAGCCCACACGGAGCGACGTGCTACCGGACGCTCGGGTTTGAGGTCAGGCGTTTTGGTCGGCTCCAACAAGCTCCAGCAGGGCCTGGTCTGCAAGCGACCTACTTGCCCTCGAGCGCCTCGATGCGGGCCTTGAGTGCTTCGTTTTCCTCGCGCGCCTTTTGCGCCATCGCGCGCACGGCATCGAATTCCTCTCGGGTGACGAGGTTACGGTCTGCAATCCAACGATCAACCATGGATTTCATCGCTGTTTCCGCTTCGTCCCGCGCGCCTTGCGCCACACCCATCGCATTCGTCATGAGTTGCGAAATATCGTCGAAAATCTTGCCACGGGCCTGCATCGCCATCTCCTCATTTCATTCCTTTTCTATATGGGGTGTACGGGCCCCTGCGCAAGCGTGCCAAGCATGGTTGACGCCAGCGACACAGCGCGGCATTCAGTCACCACTATGCCATTCGCCCTCCCCTTCCCGACGATTTCGCCCGAAATTTTCGCGGTCTCGCTTTTTGGCTTTGACTTTGCCCTGCGCTGGTATGCGCTGGCCTATATCATTGGCATTATCATCGGATGGCGCCTGGTCCTGCGCGCAATCAAAACCCCGGCGCTATGGCCCGCCAACACCTCGCCCCTGCGCCCGGCACAGATCGAAGACCTGCTGACCTGGGTCATCCTAGGTGTCATCCTCGGCGGCCGGCTTGGGTATGTGCTGTTCTATAGCCCGTCCTTTTATCTCAGCAATCCCAGTGAGATCCTTAAGATTTGGCAAGGGGGTATGTCCTTTCACGGCGGTCTAATCGGGGTTGCACTTGCAGGGTGGATCTTTGCGTCTCGGCACAATCTTTCGAAGCGCTCGATTGCAGATGTTATGGCGCTTGGCGTGCCGCCGGGGCTTTTACTGGGCCGTGTCGCAAACTTCATCAACGCAGAGCTTTGGGGACGTCCAACCGACTTACCTTGGGGCGTGATCTTTCCCGGTCAGGCCGCGCAAGCGTGTGGGCAAATTGCTGGCGTTTGCGCGCGCCACCCGTCCCAGCTTTATGAAGCGGCGCTGGAGGGTCTGCTTCTAGGTGCCGCGCTGATTTGGCTGGTCTGGCGGCGGGGCGCTTTGAAATATCCTGGCCGGATCGCAGGCGCGTTTTTTGCCGGATACGGGATCGCCCGCTTTGCGGTTGAGTTTGTGCGCCAACCGGATGCGCAGTTCATCTCGCCCGGTAACCCGCTTGGGCTCGCCTGGCATATCGGTGGGTATGGCCTAACCATGGGGCAACTCTTGTCGCTGCCCATGATCCTCTTGGGCCTTTGGCTTTTTTGGCGCGCGCGAGGGGGGAGGTGAGCCTTAAAGCGCACCTTCTCAAACGGATTTCGGAAACCGGGCCGCTCTCGCTTGCCGAATATATGAGCGAAGCGCTTTGGCACCCCAGGCTTGGCTACTATGCGATGCGAAACC
>CAYWNJ010000650.1:0-1587 GCA_964459535.1 uncultured Rhodobacterales bacterium | reverse complement strand
TGATCTGCACCAAACGCTTGGGGCCAAGATGGTGCCCTTTGCCGGATATGAAATGCCAGTCCAATACCAGATGGGCGTGATGCAAGAGCATCTCCACACAAGGACCAAAGCGGGCCTCTTTGATGTCAGCCATATGGGTCAAGTGATCCTGCGCGCGCAGACCTATGCCGACGCCGCGCGGGCGTTAGAGACGCTTATCCCCGTTGATATCCTTGGCCTTGGCGAAAACCGGCAGCGCTATGGTTTTCTGACCAATGAAAATGGCGGGATCCTCGATGACCTGATGCTGGCCAATCGCGGCGATCATCTCTTTGTTGTCCTCAATGCTGCCTGCAAAGCCGATGATATCGCCCACATGACCGCAGCGCTGGGCGATGACATCGAACTGCAAGAAATTACGGACCGCGCCTTGCTTGCCCTACAAGGGCCCGCGTCCGAGGCGGTTTTGGCCGGGCTTAACGAAGCGGCCTCTCAGATGCGGTTTATGGATGTGGCCACGCTCTCGCTCTTGGGCGTTGAGTGTTGGGTCTCGCGCTCGGGCTATACGGGCGAGGATGGGTTTGAAATCTCGGTGCCAGTGGATCAAGCCGCGCCGCTCGCGCAAAAGCTGCTGGAGCACCCGGACGTTGCCCCAATTGGCCTGGGCGCGCGGGACAGCCTGCGGCTTGAGGCTGGTCTGTGCCTTTATGGGCACGATATTGATGCGCAGACGACGCCGGTTGAGGCTGGCCTGACCTGGGCAATTCAGAAAACGCGCCGCCAGGGCGGGGCACGGGCGGGCGGCTTTCCAGGCGCTGCAACCATCCTGCCCGCGTTCGAGACAGGCCCCGCGCGGCGTCGGGTTGGCCTGCGCCCTGAGGGCCGGGCGCCAATGCGCGAAGGCGTGCTGCTTTTTGCCGATGAGGCGTCAGACCAGCCCATTGGCTCGATTACTTCGGGCGGCTTTGGCCCGACAGTGGGCGCGCCGGTTGCGATGGGCTATGTCGACAGCGCGTTCAGCGCAGCGGGCACGGCACTTTTCGGCGAATTGCGGGGCAAGCGGCTGCCTCTCAGCGTTACGCCGCTTCCTTTTGTGCCAGCGAATTTCAAACGATAACCAATGGGAGAGAGACTATGAAATACACAGAAGAACATGAATGGCTGCGCGTCGAAGGCGATCTAGTCGTTGTCGGCATCACCGAACATGCGACCAGCCAGCTCGGCGACATTGTCTTTGTCGAGCTGCCAGAGCCGGGAACAACCGTGGCCAAAGACGATGAGATCGTTGTCATCGAAAGCGTCAAGGCCGCCTCTGACATCATGGCCCCGCTCGACGGCGAAATTGTCGAGGTGAATGACGCGTTGGTTGATAACCCGGCCTTGGCGAATGAGGATGCGGTGGGCGCTGGATGGTTCTTTAAGATGCGCGCCTCGGATCCGGGGCAAATGGACGATTATATGGACGAAGCTGCCTATAACGCCATGATTGCCTAACCACGGAGCCTGCCATGACCTTCGCGCCGACAGACTACTTGCCTTATGACTTTGCCAATCGTCGCCATATTGGCCCATCTCCCGAGGAGATGGCCGACATGCTTGCCGCGATTG
>CAYWNJ010000649.1:0-1603 GCA_964459535.1 uncultured Rhodobacterales bacterium | reverse complement strand
CGTGATTATCTCCTCGCCTTTGCCACGGAGTATTTTCAAACGCCGGTCACGC
Organism: uncultured Rhodobacterales bacterium; assembly: GCA_964459535.1. GTDB lineage: Bacteria > Pseudomonadota > Alphaproteobacteria > Rhodobacterales > Rhodobacteraceae > JBCBCP01. The sequence goes on along the minus strand of CAYWNJ010000649.1, from coordinate 1,551 downwards.
AAGAGGATATCGTCTGGACCTATTCCGGTGTGCGCCCGCTTTACGACGATGGGGCGGCCTCGGCCACGGCGGCGACGCGGGATTATGTCCTTGCGCTCGACACCAACGGGCCCCCCATCCTCAGCGTCTTTGGCGGCAAGATCACCACCTATCGAAAGCTCTCGGAGCAAGCGCTGGACAAGCTTGGGCTTGGCGCGGCCTGGACCAAGGGCGCTGCGCTGCCCGGTGGAGATTTCCCGGTCGCGGAGGTTGAGACGCTGATCAATCAGCTGAGAAAGAACTATCCCTATCTTTCCGCGCAATGGGCCAAACGCCTTGTGCGCGCCTATGGCACCGAAGCGGCGTTAATCTTGGGCACATCAGAGGACCCAAGCGTACTTGGCCAGGATTTTGGCGCGACATTGACGGAGGCCGAGTTACGCTGGATGATCGACAAAGAATTTGCACGCACGGCGGATGACGTGCTTTGGCGCCGCTCAAAGCTTGGGCTTCGCGTAACGTCGGCGCAGGCAGACGCCCTTGCAGAGTGGATGAGAAACGCGACATGAGCACCCATATTCTAGCGATTGATCAAGGCACGACCTCGACCCGCGCGCTGATTTTCGACAGCCAGATGCAGCCGATTGCCAGCGCGCAGCAGGAGTTTACGCAGCATTTCCCCGCCTCCGGCTGGGTTGAACATGATGCCGAGGAGATCTGGCACTCTGTCCTCACAACCTGCCGCCAAGCGATTGAGCGCGCGGGGATCGCGGCCAAGGACCTCGCAGGCATCGGCATCACCAATCAGCGCGAGACCACGGTGATTTGGGACGCAGATGGCCCCGTCCACAACGCCATTGTCTGGCAAGACCGCCGCACCGCGCCGATTTGCGAGGCCCTGCGCGCGGATGGCCATGCGGCGCTGATCACTGAGACGACAGGCTTGCTCCCCGATCCCTACTTTTCGGGCACAAAGGTGAAATGGCTGCTTGATAAGGTTGGCTATCGGCCTGGGCTGCGCTTTGGCACCATCGACAGTTGGCTGATCTGGCGGCTCACGGGGCAGCACCTTTGCGATGCGACCAACGCGGCACGCACGATGCTCTATGACATCCATCGCGGGGCATGGAGCGCGGAGATGTGCGCGCTTCTAAACATCCCCATGGATATCCTGCCCGAAGTCAAAGACTGCGCGGCGGATTTTGGCACCACCGAGATATTCGGCGCGCCCGTCCCCGTGCTTGGCGTGGCCGGGGACCAACAGGCGGCAACGATTGGGCAGGCCTGCTTCGCGCCGGGCATGCTCAAGTCAACCTATGGCACCGGGTGCTTTGCGCTGCTGAATACGGGCGATACGCCCGTTCGCTCTGAAAACCGGTTGCTGACGACAATTGCCTATCAGCTTGACGGTCAGGTGACCTATGCGCTCGAAGGGTCTATATTTATCGCCGGGGCGGTGGTGCAATGGCTGCGCGACGGGCTTGGCGTGATCGAAACGGCAGCCGAGACGGAAAGCCTCGCAGCGCAAGGGCGGGAGGAGGTCACGTTGGTGCCCGCCTTTACGGGCCTGGG
>CAYWNJ010000648.1:0-1605 GCA_964459535.1 uncultured Rhodobacterales bacterium | reverse complement strand
TCAGCCCCTACGAGATGCTGGCCAATCTGCAGGATCAGACGCTGCGGCGAAGTCTGGAGTGATGCGCCGGGGCCGTGTCCCGACCCAATCTGGAGATTGCTGACATTTTTCGAAGGTATGGCCCCGCGTATCGGCAGGCCAATGCCGGGCATGTCAGCTTGTCCCAGCTCAAGGTGATGTCCTCAATCGAAGCCTGCCGAACTGAGGCACTTGGCGGGCATGTGGCGGGCTGCTCCAAGTGTGGGCACCATCACATTGCCTACAATTCCTGTAAGAACCGTCACTGTCCGAAGTGCCAGGGGCCGGCGGCGCGGGACTGGATGGAGGCGCGCGCCGAGGATCTGCTGCCGGTCGAGTATTTCCACGTCGTGTTCACGATGCCCGCAGAGATCGCACAGATCGCCTACTGGAATAAACGAGCGGTCTACGGCCTGCTGTTCAGAGCATCGGCGGAAACGGTCACGACAATCGCCGCCGACCCCAAGCGCATGGGGGCGAAGGTCGGCATGACCAGCGTTCTGCATACCTGGGGATCGGCACTCACCCATCACCCGCACATCCACATGATCGTCCCCGGCGGTGGCCTGTCGCCTGACGGCACAAGATGGGTCGCTTGCAAACCCGGGTTCTTCCTGCATGTGCGCGTGCTGTCGCGACTGTTCCGTCGCCTGTTCATTGACGGTCTGTTGGCTCTACACCATGCGGAAGAGCTTTCCTTCTTCGGTGATCATGAAGGGCTGGCTGACACCGCCGCCTTCGCCAAATGGCTCGCCCCTTTCCGCAGAACCGAATGGGTCGTCTATGCCAAACCGCCCTTTGGCGGGCCAGAAGCTGTACTGGCCTATCTCAGCCGCTATACCCACCGGGTCGCGATCTCGAACCATCGCCTCGTCAGCGCCGATGACGACACCGTGGCGTTTCGCTGGAAGGATTACAGGATAAAGCGCGGGGATCGGCAGAAGATCATGCGCCTCGCCACGCCCGAGTTCATCCGCCGCTTCCTGATCCACATTCTCCCAGACGGTTTCCACCGCATCCGGCACTATGGCCTGCTGGCCAGCGCAACGCGGAAGGCCAACGTCACCCGCATCCGCGACCTGCTCGGGCAGCGCCAATCCGAACTGGAAACACAGGAAGAAACGGAGGCGACTCCGCTCACCTTATGCGAACCATGCCCCTGCTGCGGTGGCCCCATGCACATCATCGAGATCTTCCGGCGCGGACAAAAACCAATGTCGCGCGCACCACCTCGGGGACAGGCCGCATGACGCAACACCCGTCACCCTTCACGCACTCAGACCGGCAGCGACACGCTGCACCGGGCCAGGCGCCCTGGGCAGCGTTGAGAAAACGAGCCAATGTGGCAGCGAAGCTTGCAATATGGAGAGCATTGAACGCTACAAAACGCGCGATGCTACCTGCGAACATCACTCACGACGGTGCGAACCAATCCACAAAAACTAAGGCCCCGTCGACCGCTCGCACACAATCCCCATAGAAACGCCAAGACCCCGCGGCTTCCACCTTGGGAGATTTTCCAACGCGGGCCGCCCGTGCAACAAGCCGCACCCTCACACCTCGGCCCGCATCGAAAAATCTTCACCA
>CAYWNJ010000647.1:0-1608 GCA_964459535.1 uncultured Rhodobacterales bacterium | reverse complement strand
GTCAAACCGTAGGTTTGCCTTCGGCAAAACGGGGCGGTCGGCGCGTTGCCATCCTACGGATGGCTGGGGGCTGAGCGGATACAGGATCAAATTTCAGTCGTCAGGCTATAAGTTCGGGGCGATCATCTTCAGTTTCAAAGTGGGACGCATTAATCCCCCTATTTGGCGATTATCATACGTCAACCGCTACTTGGCAAATGGGGCTTAGCGGTATAGATGCCCGGCATGGGACGAAATAAATTTCACGAGGGCCCCGGCCCTTCGCAGCGGCAGTTGCGTGTGGGCGAGTTGATGCGCCGAACCCTCTCGGAGGTACTCGCGCGCGGCGATGTCCATGACCCCGAGCTTAACCGCCTCTCGATTACGGTCGGGGAGGTGCGCAGCTCACCTGATCTTAAGGTGGCAACGGCATTTGTGCTACCGCTCGGCGGGCAGGGTCAGGATGAGGTGATCGCCCTTCTCAATCGGAACAAGGCAGAGCTCCGGCGCATGCTCGGCAAAAAGCTGGCCCTCAAGTTCACGCCCGAGCTGCGGTTTCGGTTGGATGATACCTTTGACCGGATGGACGAAACGCGCCGGATGTTTGCCCAAGAGGTCGTGCAGCGGGATATCGCCTCGGAGCGCGAGGTTTGAGCCGCATCTTTGCCCTTGTCGCGCTGCTTTGGGCAACGGCAGGCGCGGCGGCGGAGTGCGCAGACCGCGACTATCAGGGCGTGAGCTATACCGTATGCACCGCTCAGCCTGCGCGCGATACATTGCGGCTGTTCCTCGCAGATCCAGAGGGCATCCCCTTTGGCGGTTTCGCGTCCGTTGAACAATCACTCCAGGGATCCGGCGAAAAGCTTGGTTTTGCGATGAACGCAGGCATGTTTCACCGAGATTTTAGCCCGGTTGGCCATTATGTCGAAAGCGGCGTGCAAAAGATGCGGGTTATTGCGGGCGCGGGACCTGGCAATTTTGGCTTGGTGCCAAACGGCGTATTTTGCATTCGCCCAGGCCGCGCCGATGTGATCGAGACAGAGGCTTTCCTGCGCACCAATCCAAATTGCGACTACGCCACACAATCAGGCCCAATGCTTGTGATTGATGGTGCTTTGCATCCCCGGTTTCTGGCCGATGGCACATCGCGCTTTATCCGCAATGGCGTTGGCACCACAGCGGACGGCAGCCGTGCCCATTTCGTGATATCAAAGAGCCGCGTGAACTTTTACGACTTTGCCAGCTTTTTTCGCGATGTCCTGAATGTTCCTCAGGCGCTTTACTTTGACGGGAATGTCTCACGTCTTTATGCGCCAAATTTGGACCGCTCGGACCCAGGCCGCCGGTTAGGGCCGATTGTGGGCACGGTTGTTTCTAGCAAGTAATCTTGAGGACCAGAATGGGGCGACGGAAAAAGGGGCGGGATGTTTGCGGCTGGATTGTCGTGGACAAGCCTGCAGGGCCAAGCTCGAACGCGGTGGTGAACAAGCTGCGCTGGGCGCTGGGCGCACGCAAGGCGGGGCATGCCGGCACGCTTGACCCCGAGGCGACGGGGGTGCTGGCCATCGCGCTGGGTGAGGCGACGAAGACGATCCCCTATATCACCGAAGCTTTAAAGGCGTATCAGTT
>CAYWNJ010000646.1:0-1617 GCA_964459535.1 uncultured Rhodobacterales bacterium | reverse complement strand
ATGTCATAGGTTTTGGCCAAAATAGGCGCAGTAATTTCGCGCGCGCGCGCTGCACCTTGTGCTAAGATTTGGTCGATTTGCCCCGGATCCTGCATGAACCGCGACATCTCCGTAGAAATTGGGGATAAAGTCTCGACAGCAAGCTCTGCTAGCGCTGGCTTAAATGCTCCGAACTGCGCACCTCCGTGATCGCGCAAGACTTGGTCAACCGTCAAATTTGCCAACGCGGCGTAGATGTTGACGAGATTTCGCGCCTCCAGGCGATCCTCCAGGCCCGCCGCCTCGCTAGGCAAGGGTTCCGGGTCGGTCTTTGCTTTGCGGATTTTCTTGGAAATTGTGTCGGCGTCGTCGGTCATATTGATCCGGCTGGCGTCTGACGGATCGGATTTCGACATTTTCTTCGACCCATCGCGCAAGCTCATCACCCGCGTTGCGACGCCTTCAATCACGGGCTCGGTCAGTGGGAAAAAGTCCACGCCGTAATCGTGATTGAACTTTGTTGCGATGTCGCGCGTCAACTCTAAATGCTGTTTTTGATCCTCTCCGACGGGAACATGGGTCGCGTGATAGACCAAAATATCCGCCGCCATGAGCGCGGGATACCCAAACAGCCCCAGGCTTGCCGCCTGTGCATTCTTGCCTGCCTTGTCTTTGAATTGCGTCATGCGCTGCATCCATCCCATTCGGGCGACGCAGTTAAAGACCCAGCCCAATTGCGCGTGCTCAGGCACCTGGCTTTGATTGATCAAAATCGAGCGCTCTGGGTCAATGCCAGAGGCAATAAACCCGGCTGCCAGCTCGCGCGTGTTGTGCCGCAGCGCCTGCGGGTCTTGCCAGACCGTAATCGCATGGAGATCCACCATGCAATAAACCGTCTCAAAATCCCCAGCGTCCTGCATCTCGACAAAGCGTTTGATCGCGCCGAGATAGTTGCCCAATGTCAGGCCGCCCGATGGCTGTATCCCCGAAAAGACGCGCGGCGTGAAAGATGTGTTGGACATGCAACGAACCTCTGGGCTTTTATGCCTCGGTGGCTTACCGATGCACCAAGAGCCCGTCAAGGAGCAGAGCATGCAGCCCGAAGCGCAGCCCCCGATTAACCCCTTACCGCCCATTGTCTGGCTTTTGTTTTTCGCGATTGTCGGTGTGGAGATCACCCTCAGCCTGGGCGCGCGTGGCATTATTGGCGGGCCCGAGGCGATAGGCTGGCGTCTTGGCGCCGTCCGAAGCTATGGATTTAGCGGCACGGTCTTTGATTGGATGCTTAGCACGGGCCAAGCGCCGTTTGAGCATTCGATCCGGCTGCTGACATATCCCTTTGTGCATCAAGGCTTTACCTCAACACTTTTTGCCGGAGTGCTCCTGCTTGCGCTTGGTAAGCTGGTGGGCGAAGTCATGGGGCAACTCGCTGTCTTTGTTGTGTTTTTCTTATCCGCGATCATCGGTGCGATTTGCTTTGGCCTGCTGACCGATCAAGGCTGGCTGACAGGTGCGTTTCCGGCGGTTTATGGGCTGATTGGGGCCCATACGTTTTTGATGTGGCACCAGCTTGATGCGGCGGGTGAAGGGCCTGCCCGCGCCTTTGGTCTGATTGGCTTTTTGATGGGCATTCAGATT
>CAYWNJ010000645.1:0-1625 GCA_964459535.1 uncultured Rhodobacterales bacterium | reverse complement strand
ATGGGCGTTCGCAATATCGAAGGCTATAACGGACGGGTGCGCGAAGCTTTGGCCAAGGGCGAGATGTTCAGCCGCACCGTTCAAACCGGCTTTGACGAGCAGACGGGCGAGCCGATGTTTGAAACCGAAGAAATTCAGCCGGTTTCCTTACCGTTCATTGTGGTCATTGTCGATGAAATGGCCGACCTGATGATGGTCGCGGGCAAAGAGATCGAGGCCTGCATTCAGCGCTTGGCACAGATGGCGCGGGCGTCCGGTATTCACCTCATCATGGCCACGCAGCGCCCCTCGGTTGATGTGATCACGGGCACGATCAAAGCGAACTTCCCAACCCGGATCAGTTTTCAAGTCACCTCGAAAATCGATAGCCGAACGATCTTGGGCGAGATGGGCGCAGAACAACTACTGGGCATGGGTGATATGCTCTATATGGCGGGCGGCGCGAAGATCTCGCGGTGCCATGGCCCCTTTGTCTCCGACGAAGAAGTCGAAGAGATCGTGCGCCATCTCAAAGCATTTGGACCGCCAGATTATGTCGGCGGCGTGGTTGATGGTCCCGAGGATGACAAAGCCGAGGGCATTGACGCGGTATTGGGCCTTGGCGGCAATACCGATAGCGGGGATGCGCTCTATGACCAGGCGGTTGCGATTGCGATCAATGACCGCAAATGCTCGACCTCCTATATTCAGCGCAAGCTCGCGATCGGATATAACAAGGCTGCACGCCTCGTTGAGCAAATGGAAGACGAAGGTGTCATCAGCGCCGCCAATCATGTTGGAAAGCGCGAGGTGCTCGTCCCTGAGCCGCAATAGACCGATGATATCGCATATCAGAGCGTATGCCTCTATATGAGAGTCAGGCCCAAGCAGAGGTGAACGCAATGATGCGGGTTTTGAATATTTTGGTCTTTGCGGCTTGGGCCTCTGTCAGCCTGGCCCAGACAGAAGACGAAAAGCTCTCGCTTGGCGAAATTTCTGCCTATCTGAATGATCTGCGCACTGCGCAAGGGGCTTTTACTCAATTCAATGACGATGGCTCGATCAGCACCGGGACACTTTTTATCAAGCGTCCGGGGCGTATGCGCATTGAGTATAACCCGCCAGAAAGCGCGTTGCTGATCGCTGGCAGCGGGGCTGTCGTGATTTACGATCCAAAGTCGAATACACCGCCGCAAACATATCCGCTGCGGCGCACGCCGTTATCCATCATTCTCGCGGATGACGTGGACTTAGGCCAAGCACAAATGGTCACAGGGCATAAGTTTGATGGCACCGCGACAATCGTCACGGCACAAGACCCCGAGCATCCGGAATACGGCAGTATCGAGCTTGCGTTCACCGACGCGCCGGTTGAGCTTCGCGAATGGGTGATCGACGATGGGGCGGGCGGAAGAACCCGCGTTGTCCTAAGCCAGATGCAAGCGGACATTGAGCTTCCAAATCGACTGTTTGACACAGGCTCACCCGGTCGCCCACCGCCATCGCGTTGAAACGTCCGATCTTGAATTTAAAGCATCCGACGGAAATTCAGTCAGCACCACCCCGCAGCGCTGGGGCGGCGCGACTATAGCGTTTCGGTTTGAACCTGAGGCATAATTGGCCTTGAGCAGACTTGCCACAGAGCA
>CAYWNJ010000644.1:0-1631 GCA_964459535.1 uncultured Rhodobacterales bacterium | reverse complement strand
ACGCGCCGCCCGTGGGGGCGGTCGGCGCGTCGCCATCCTTCGGATGGCTGAGGGCTAAGCGGCCACATAATCAGGCTAAAGTGCTCAGGCTATGAGGTAAGGTCGAACGCTTAAGGCTACCAGTCAAAGGCGCGGTCTATGCCTGCGAGCTTGACGCCCGTAAAGGCGGAGGCTTCGAAAGAGAGCGCCCGCAAGTCCTCGGTTTCCAGGTTGTGGACAGAGGATTTACCACACGCCTTGGCGAGCGCTGTGATCTCCATCGTCATCGCCGTTAAATACCGCGCGATACGCTCAGCGCCCGCGTGTGGGTTCATGCGTTTTTCAAGCTCGGGGTCTTGCGTTGCAACACCGACAGGACAGCGCCCTGTATGGCAATGATGGCAGGCGCCCGGTGATGTGCCCAGGGCGGCGTAATCCTCGGCATAGCGGGGGGAGTTACAGCCAATCGCGATCATCGCGGCATTGCCAATCATCACCGCATCGGCCCCCAAGGCCAAGCATTTCGCCGCATCTACCCCGGACCGAATGCCACCCGCCGCGACAAGGCTGACCTTGCCAGACATGCCGCATTCGTCCAGCGCCTCGCGTGCGGCGCGGATGGCGCTCATGGTCGGAATGCCGGTGTGGTTCAAAAGGAGCTCGGGCGATGCACCCGTGCCACCCTCTGCACCATCAACTACCACCACATCAGCGCCCGCTTTTGCGGCAATCGCAACGTCAAAGCGGGGCCGGGTCGCGCCCATCTTGATAAAGATCGGCACTTGGTAATTGGTCGCAATCCGCAACTCCTCGATCTTCACCGCAAGATCGTCCGCGCCCAGAAAATCCGGGTGCCGGATGGTCGAGCGTTGATCCACACCCTCGGGCAGCGTGCGCATTTGCGAGACCCGTGGGCTGACCTTCATACCCAGCAAAAGCCCGCCGGTGCCGGGCTTGGCGCCCTGACCCACCACAAGCTCAAGCGCATCGGCGCGCCGCAAATGGTCCAGATCAACGCCATAGCGCGCGGGCGACATCTGATAGAGCAGACGCTGCGAGGCCTCCCGCTCTTCCTCCAGCATACCACCTTCGCCAGTGCAGGTCATGGTTCCGACCTTGGACGCGCCATAGCCAAGCGACGCTTTGGCGCTCGCGCTGAGCGCCCCAAAAGACATCGAGGCGATGTAGATCGGGATTTTCAGCTCGAGCGGCTTTTCGACAAGGCCCCGCCCGCCGCCAAGCACCGTGGTTGTATCGCAGCTCTCCCGATACCCCTCCAGCGGCAAACGCGTCATGGTTGCCGGAACAAAAGTCAGATCATCAAAGGTCGGCATCCGCTTGTTGAAGGTGTTATAGCCCCGCACCTGATAGCGACCGAGCTGCGCCAAGGCGTGCACTTCGGCAATCGCATCGGGGGTCCAGCGGGTCGAGCCGCCCTCATCATAGGACCCGGGCACGCCCGCAGGCCGCCCCTCAATCGCGCCTTCCCCAAACTTTATCTCGTCTTCCGAAGCGGGCTCGAACGGGTAGGCGTAAGGTTTCGTCAAATCATGAGCCATGCGCTTGCATCCCTACTTTCGAAATACCAAAGACGCTGACCAGAGATCATCTTGCGCCAATTGCGTGAGCTGTCGACCAAGCCAAGCGGCCCT
>CAYWNJ010000643.1:0-1636 GCA_964459535.1 uncultured Rhodobacterales bacterium | reverse complement strand
GCCAACTTCTCGGGCGCAGTGGCGCGAATGGGCGCGAGCCAATCCGTGGCGATCCCGAGCGCCTCGTCCCAGCTGATCTCTTCGAACTGGCCAGAGCCGCGCGGGCCTACCCGCTTGAGCGGGGCGCGCAACCGCGAAGGCGCATTATGCTGCATAATGCCCGCCGAGCCCTTGGCGCAAAGCACGCCTTTGTTCACCGGGTGGTCGCGGTTGCCTTCGATATAGGCAACCTTGCCATCTTTCATGTGCACGTTGATCCCGCAGCGGCAGGCGCACATATAGCAGGTGGTTTTGCGCACCTCATCCGAGACTTTGGGCGACAGGTTCAGCCGGGGCTGGTTCATGGGGTCTCCTCTGCCGCCGCAGCCTGAAGGCTGGTTACAGCAATCATATGCATCACATCTTGGGCGGTGCAGCCTCGGCTAAGATCGTTGGCAGGCCGGGCGAGCCCTTGCAAAATCGGTCCGATGGCACTGCACCCGCCGATCCGCTGCGCGATTTTATAGCCGATATTCCCCGCGTTAAGATCAGGGAATATCATCACATTGGCCGCCCCTGCAAGCGGGCTTCCCGGCGCTTTCGCGCCCGCAACCTCTGGGACAAAAGCCGCATCGAACTGTAGCTCGCCATCGACGGCTAAATCGGGCTGTGCCTTGGTCAAGATCTGGGCTGCCTCGACCACCTTGGTCACTTTGGCGTGGCGCGCGCTGCCCTTGGTCGAGAACGAGAGCATCGCGACCTTGGGCGTGGTTTCAAGCAGCGCTTGGCATGAGGCCGCCGATTGCGCGGCGATAGAGGCAAGCTCTTCGGAAGATGGATCAATCACGAGCCCGCTATCCGAGAAGATCATCGCGTCCCGCCCAGAGGGGTGCGCCTCTGGCAAGACCATCAGGAAAAAGCTGGAGACCAAGCCTGCATCCGGCGCCTTGCCAATCGCTTGCAGCGCTGCGCGTACCGTGTCTGAGGTTGTCGCAACAGCGCCGCCAACCGTCCCGTCGGCATGTCCGAGGCTTACCATCATCGCGGCAAAGATCAGCGGGTCACGCGCTTGCTCGGCGGCCAAGGCGGCATCAACCCCGCGGTGGGCGCGCCGCGCGTGCCAAGCCTGTGCGATGTCGCCCGTCAAAGCGGCAGTTTGCGGGTCGAGTATGGTTAGCTGCTGCGGTGTTGCTTGGCCCAGAGCGGCCTCTACCGCATCACGCGCGCCAAGCAGCGTGATGTGCCGCGCGGTGCCCGCCTCAAGCGCTTGTGCGGCACCTGCGGCGACACGCGCATCTTCGCCTTCGCTTAAAACGATATGCGCCGGGCGGCGTGCCGCCCGGGCCTGAAGAGCTTCAAGAACGCTCATACACAACGCTCCGCTTTGTGCGATTGACCCATGCTTGAAGGCTCAAGCATCTGGTTCGCGTCTTTATGCCATCTCCTGATGCTGCATATCCTCGGCTGAGATACCAGCGACCTGCACAGGCTTTTTCATGGCATCCCGGCGGAAGGGCTCGCCCAGTTCTTGGTTGATCATCGCCTCAATCAAGGTGGTCTTGCCGCTCTCCATCTGATCCTTGATCGCTTGGTTTAGCGCGGCGGTGAGTTCATCCATGCTGCGTGCAATCACGCCTTGCAACCCGCAGGCCTTGGC
>CAYWNJ010000642.1:0-1636 GCA_964459535.1 uncultured Rhodobacterales bacterium | reverse complement strand
GTGGCAAGTCCGCTCAAGGCCAATTATGCCTCAGGTTCAAACCGAAACGCTATAAACCTGACGACTCTCGCCTCCCACATATGGCCTGACGACTGAATTTTGATACCAATCTTCCCCCAATCTCCGCTTTGCACAAGCCGACCGTCAAACCGCAGGTTTGCCTCCGGCAAAACGGGGCGGTCGGCGCGTTGCCATCCTACGGATGGCTAGGGGCTAAGCGGATACAGGATCAAAACTCAGTCGTTAGACTATATGCAGGGGGCGAGCGGCCCTCCTTTGATACAACGTTGAACGCTCTCGGCGAATTTATTCGGCCTCTTCGGCTACAACCTCTTCTTCGCCTTCTTCTTCATCCGTCGCTTCTGCGGTCGGAGCGGGAACCAAACGAGACGGCTCTGGGTTCGCCTCTGGAATAAGCGGCGCAACGCTTGGGTTGCCCGTCACAAGGGTCCACCAAATCTTGCCGTTATTCTCCTGGTGCCAGGCAAAGCCCATCTGCTGCGCCTCGGGGGCAAGGACGGTCCGACGTGTGTCCGGCTGCTCCATCCACGCGGCGAGGGTCTCTAGCTCGGTCTCATAGGTCTCGGCGATGTTTTCGCCCACCAGGCGCCCTTCATACCCAACACGCTGCAAGCGATCTATGGGCGAGGAGCCGTCAGATCCAAAGTGCCAGGGCCGGTTTTGCACCGACATATCGCGCGCATGTGTGGCGGCAGCGGCATTGAGCTGCGCATTTAGCTCGACTTCGGCAACACCTTTGGCCGCGCGCAGCGCGTTGACCGAGTCCAGCATACGGAATTGTAGCTTTGCTGTGTCCCCCGCGCGAATGCGGTAAAAGGTGGGTAAAGGCTTGCCATCTGAGCCAAGGGACGGCTCTGCGGTCTCTTCGCAGGCGGTGAGCCCGAGAATAGCGATCAACATCAGAGTGATAAAACGCGTCATCAAGCGCCTCCCTACAGCCCTACGCCCTTGCTTTAGCGTGAGAAACGCGGCTTTTCAAATGCGCATATGCGTTTGTTTGCCTGTTGACGGTTCTTTGAATTGCGAGCGCGTCTTTCACGCAATAAGATTAGGCGAGCCGATAAACGAGCAAATATCTGGAGAGGCACTATGACAAGCAAAGGCGTTACAACGCGGCGTGCATTTCTTGCAGGCGCAGCAGCAGCAGCCAGCACACCAGCAATCGCGCAAGATGTTCTGGTCGGCCATGCCGAGCGCGATGCAGAAGTGTCCGTGCGGCGCAATATCTCTAGCTTTCGCACGCTGGAGTGGCAGCCCTATTTCCCGAACCTGCGGCGCGGCGCAATCCTCGTTGATATTGACAGCCGTGCGGTGCATTACTGGAATGAGGATGAAACGCTCTACAAGCTTTACCCCTCTTCCGTCCCCCTCACTGATGAGCTGACGCGGCGCGGGCGCACGCAAGTTACCTTTAAAGATCCCAAGCCGGATTGGAGCCCGACCCCCTCGATGAAAAAGCGTAACCCCGAATGGCCTGACTATATCGGCCCCGGTCCAGATAACCCGCTGGGGACCCGTGCGCTGCATCTAAGTTGGCAATATTACCGCATTCATGGCACCCATGATACGCGCAAAATTGGGCGCAAATCGTCGAATGGTTGCATTGGGCTTTATA
>CAYWNJ010000641.1:0-1638 GCA_964459535.1 uncultured Rhodobacterales bacterium | reverse complement strand
GCCGCAGAACAAGCGCTGAAGACCTGGCCGAAAGTCCATTGGATTGTTGGCGGCGTCGCTAAAGCCGAAGGTATTGCACCCCTGGAGCCTTGGTTTGACCGGGTCGAGAAAGCCTATCTGATTGGCGAAAGTGAAGCGGCGTTTGCCAAGACCCTGAAAGGCAAAGTTGAGGTGGTCAGCTGCGGTACGCTCGAAGCTGCAACGCAAGCAGCATTTGATGCCGCAAAAGCATCAGGCGAGGCCAATCCTATTGTGCTGCTCTCACCCGCCTGTGCAAGTTTTGATCAATTTAAAGATTTCGAAGCACGTGGCGATGCATTTAAGGACTTCGTGCGCAGGCTCGCCGCGCAAGTCGAACCGCAAAAGGAAGCTGTATAGGAGCGCGTCATGGTCGAAGTTGCCCTCCGCCCTCGGTCTGCAACGGGGCGTCTGCTAGAGTGGCAACGCGGCTTAGACTGGCCGATTTTGATGTCGGCGGTGCTCTTACTATGCGCAGGATTGCTCTTGTCCTTAGCCGCGGGTCCGCCAGCGGCAGAGCGGCTTGGCTATTCGGACAGTTTCTTCTTCGTCAAACGGCACGCCATGTTCGTCGGTGCCGCTGTAACCGTCATGGTTGGCGTGAGTGTGCTGGAGCGCGTTTGGGCGCGCCGATTAGCGGCCTTGGTGTTTGTCGGGTCGCTGGCTTTGCTCGCCTTTATTTTGGTGTCTGGCTACGAAGCCAAGGGCGCACAGCGATGGATTCGGTTTGGCGGGTTTAGCTTGCAGCCATCGGAATTCGCAAAACCGGCTTTGATTGTCCTCACTGGCTGGTTGCTGGCGCAGCGCCAAATCTATCCGAAAGGCCCTTGGGCAGCGATCACCTTAGTCTTTTTCTGCGTGACGCTTGGCTTCTTATTGTTGCAACCAGACGTTGGTCAGTCTGCGCTTCTCGCGGCCGCATTTGTGATCACGTTTTTTGTTTCTGGTTTGCCGTGGCGGTGGGCTGCAATTTTTGCTGGCGGTGGCGCGGCTTTGTCGGGCCTGCTTTATGCGACCCTGCCGCATGTCCGGTTTCGGGTGAACTCGTTCATCAACCCAACGGAGTATGACACGTACCAAATCGACAAAGCCTCTGAGGCGATTGCCCGCGGGGGCTTGTTCGGGGTTGGCCCCGGTGAAGGGACGATCAAGACCGCACTGCCGGATGCGCACACAGATTTCATTTATGCCGTGATGGGTGAAGAGTTTGGCTATGTCGCCGCTGTGGGATTGATCTTTGTGTTCGGCTTTATCGTCTGGAAGGGCCTGCGCGCCGCGGCGCGACTGTATGATCCGTATCCCCGCGCTGCTGCGACCGGATTATTTGCGCTTTTTGGTCTTCAGGCCGCCACAAATATCGCTGTAAATGTCAGTCTGATCCCGCCTAAGGGGATGACGTTGCCGTTCATCTCTTATGGGGGGTCTTCAATGATTGGCACCGCGCTGACCTTGGGCTTGGCGTTGGCGCTCATTCGACGCGGACAAGTGAGATAAAAGGGCGAACATGACGAACAAACCCCTCGTGGTCATTGGTGCTGGTGGCACGGGTGGCCATATGTTTCCGGCGGCGGCTTTTGCTGAAGAATTGGCAACACGCGGATGGGAAGGCGGACTGATAAG
>CAYWNJ010000640.1:0-1638 GCA_964459535.1 uncultured Rhodobacterales bacterium | reverse complement strand
TCAAATTCGCTGCCTCTCGGCTTTGCCTCGAACGCGAATTTGAATATTTCATTTTCGAATTGAACAAAACAAGCTCTAATCATCCGTGGCGTCGAGATAGGCGATCAGGTTCGCGCGATCTTCGATTTTGGAGATGCCGTTAAAGGACATGGTTGTGCCCGAGGCCCAGCCGCGTGGATTTTCTATGAATGCGTTGAGTCTTTCGACCGTCCAATCTCCATCAAGCCCCGCCAAGGTTGTAGAGTACTTGTCAAAGCCCTCAGCCGCCGCGATATCCCGGCCAACAATCCCATAAAGATAAGGCCCGGCCCCATTGTCGCCCTTCTCTAGCGCGTGGCACGCGCCACATTTGCGGAATACCCGAGCGCCCGCCGCCGCATCCGCAGAGGCTAAAATGGTGGCAAAGTCGACTTCTTCCACCTCAGTGGCCTCTTCTGCCCCTTCTACCTCGATCGCGTAGGCTTGCTTTTTGTAGGTCTCGATATGGTAAAGCTCGTCCGCCGCCCATTTGCCCAGCAGGAAAACCAACAACGCTCCGCAAAGGCCCGCTGCGATCTTGGTCAAGGTCATTGTGTCGAACATGGTGGGTCTCGTCCCATAAAGGTCAGTCGGAGAGGTTTCTATGGCTTCCCTCGCAGCCTGGCAAGGTGTAGGACCCGCGACCAAACGCCCACCTCGGGGCGCTCATGGCAGAGAGGGAAACCGTGCGGATCGCATTTCAAGGAGAATTGGGCGCCTATGGCCATGAGGCGGTGATCGCAGCGCGCCCCAAGGCAACGCCCATCCCTTGCGTTGCCTTCGAAGACGTCATCGCCGCTGTGCGTGACAACCGGGCAGATATGGCGATGCTGCCAGTCGACAACACGACCTATGGACGGGTTGCGGACATACACCGGCTCTTGCCCGAATCGGGGCTTCATATTGTCGATGAGGCTTTTGTCCGCGTGCGAATTGCCCTGATGGCCAATCCGGGCCAAACGCTAAAGGACATTCGACATGTCCGCGCGCATTTGGTGCTGATCCCGCAGGCGCGCAGCTTTCTGACCTCGAACGGCATCACAGCCGAGCCCGCCGCTGACAGCGCCGGTGCCGCCGCAGGACTCGCGCGCAGTAAGCGGCAGGGTGAAGGTGCCCTCGCCTCGCGCGTTGCAGCCGAGATTTACGGGCTAGAGGTGCTCGCCGATGGCATCGAAGATCTCGCCCATAACACGACGCGGTTT
This sequence comes from uncultured Rhodobacterales bacterium, assembly GCA_964459535.1. Taxonomy (GTDB): domain Bacteria; phylum Pseudomonadota; class Alphaproteobacteria; order Rhodobacterales; family Rhodobacteraceae; genus JBCBCP01. The sequence continues at coordinate 418 of CAYWNJ010000640.1, read as the reverse complement.
TTGCTGATGGCCCCAAAGCTCGACAAGACGCGCCGTGCAGAGGTGATGAAGACCACATTTGTCTTTCAAGTCCGCAACATCCCTGCCGCGCTCTACAAGGCGATGGGCGGGTTCGCCACGAATGGCGTGAATATGACCAAGCTCGAAAGCTATATGGTTGGCGGAGCCTTTACCGCGACCCAGTTCTACGCCGATATCGACGGGCATCCAGAAGACCCGCCTGTACAGCGCGCGCTGGAAGAGCTTAGGTATTTCACCTCGCGCTTGGATATCTTGGGCATCTATCCAAAGGGGTTTCCGCCCGAAATCGAATAAAACTTGGGGTGCCCGCGTCAGTTCGCTGACTCTATAGCGTTTCGGTTTGAACCTGAGACACCATTGGCCGGAAGGAGACATTGCCACAAAGCACCCCGCCCGG
>CAYWNJ010000639.1:0-1642 GCA_964459535.1 uncultured Rhodobacterales bacterium | reverse complement strand
TAGGCTGCCACCTCTGACAGCAGGCCTGGGCGCGGCCCTACGAGCGACATATCACCGCGCAGTACGTTGAAAAGTTGGGGTAATTCATCCAGTGAGAAGCGGCGCAAGATCCGCCCTACGGGGGTCACACGCGGATCCTTCTCGAGTTTGAAACAAACGCCGCTCCTGTTGCTGTGGCCCGAAAATTCGGCAAGCCGGTCCTCGGCGTCGCGATACATAGATCGGAATTTCAGCATCCAAAACGTCTCTCCCCGCAGGCCCACCCGGCGTTGCGAAAAGAAAACCGGCCCGGAAGACGTCAGGGCGATTGCGATGGCAAGACCAACGAAGAGCGGCCAGGTCAGAGCAAGAATAATGCTGCTTAGGCAAATATCGAGCAATCGTTTCAAAACCAGAAGATAAAGGGCATCTGACAGGCGTGCGTGATCAATTGACAACGAGGTCATGGCATAGTCTCCGGCAGCTGAGAAAGTTTAAGTGCGAACAGGAAGCCAAGGGTCTCCGGCCAAGGCGCTGCGCATAACGGCAACGCTGCCATGGCGTGGGAGCTCATCCAGGCGGTTGATTTGGTCAAAGACCAAGGCGCGTTTGTCAGAGGGCGTTACGGCGAGTACGCCGACATCCGCGTTTGATAAGAGAAATTGCGCGGGGCGATCCCGCCTTAAGACACCTGCGGATATGATGATCACATCAAAGGGCGTACGGAGGTCGTTGATCGCGCTGCGTACCCTGGGAGCTGAGATCGCCGAGTCGTCTATCGCCGCACTCGAACCGGCACCCATTTCCCAAAGGCTGTCATTCGACAGAACAGCGTTTGGCTCTATCTGGGCGCCGCACAGCGCCTCGCGCCATCCGGGCACGGTGTCGTCGGCGGAGGGCCGCTCGGTATCGGCATTGATATAGAGCGTCTCCAGTTGAGAGCGCGCAAAACTATTGGCCAGAGCGCTGGCAAATTTACCGGTATCGCCCTCGCTGACGCGCGTGACAACGATGATTGGGGTGTCACTAACCAGCCGCGGGCCTTTGAGTTTTTGAAGTTGCAACTCGTTGCGCAGCAGATCGGCAGCGTGCGCATCATCTTCTGTGGCTTCGGAGACATGGAGTACTGGTAGTCGCTCTTTCGCAAGCATAAGTGTTTCAGCGAAACGAATGCGGGGCTCCCAAAAGGCACGGGTTAAGGTGATCAGGAGAACCAATAGCCCGCCGCCAAACATCCCAGCGACCATCATCATTTTGCGGGTATCTTCGCTTGGATCAATCGGACGTGAAGGGGGCGACATCAGAACGGCATAGCCGGGCAGCGCGCGCCCCGATTCCAGGCGGATCACTTCCAGCGCACGGGTTGTTTCCTTCAGCAAATTCTCGGCTTCGTCAATCTCATGCTCAACCCGATCCAGCTCGATGCGGCGGCGATTAAGGTCCCTGGCCTCACGCTTGGCGGCGTCAAGCTGGGCAGAGACCCTCGCAACCTTATTTTTAAGCTGATCCGCGCTCTCTTCGGTCTGGCCCCCGCTGCCGTCGGTAAGCGTGCCTGTCTGACCAAGAATGCGTATCTGTGCGCGCCGCTCGGCCATTGCGGTTTCTATGACGGCGATTTCCTCAAGCTTTCGCTGTTCATTGCGGCGAAACCGGAGATTTGTTT
>CAYWNJ010000638.1:0-1648 GCA_964459535.1 uncultured Rhodobacterales bacterium | reverse complement strand
AGAGTGCGTAGTTTTGAAAGACCATGCCAATCCCGCGCTTATGCGGCGGAATGTTGTTGATCGAAATACCGCCCAAGCGAATATCGCCATGGGTTGCGGTTTCGAACCCCGCGAGCATCATCAGGCAGGTTGTCTTGCCCGAGCCTGAGGGGCCGAGCATCGTCAAAAACTCTCCTTTTGGCATGGAAAGGTTGAGATCTTTGACAACAAGACTGATGCCATCATAACTCTTTTGAACGCGTTCGAATTCAACGAACGCTGCGTCACCGTCACTATCCGCCAAAATTGGCTCCCCGTGTTATCCCCGCGCGATCCTGTAGGCCGCCGCGCTGCATGGCAGTAAAACGCCCCACGTTCGACAATGCAAGCTGTTTAAGCCGCAGGCACGCCGCGAAGCGATAGAACCTGCCCCAACTGCCCGAATGCGCGGCATTTCAGGTTTGCTTTGAATTCACGCTTGTCTCAGGTCCATTTAGAGCGCAGGCTAGTCATGGAAGGACTATTATGATTGCAAAAATGCTCCCCTTCTCGCTGTCTGAGTATGATCGTCGATTAAGTTTGGTGCGCACCGCCATGGCAGCGGAGGGTTTTGACACATTGGTTTTGAGCGATCCATCAAACATGAACTGGCTCACGGGTTATGATGGTTGGTCTTTCTATGTGCACCAAGCCGTTATTGTTCCCGAAGATGGGAGCCCAATCTGGTGGGGCCGCGCGCAGGACGCGAACGGCGCACGGCGTACGGTTTGGATGCAAGATGATGATATTTTCGGCTACGCAGACGGGTTTGTGCAATCCGTCGCCTGCCATCCTATGGAAGACCTCGCCGCGCACCTGCACCGCCTTGGCGCGAAATCCATTGGGCTTGAGCTAGATAACTACTATTTTTCAGCGCGGGCTTTCATGGTGTTGCAAGAGGAGCTGCCGGGGATAACCTTTCGCGATGCAACCGGGCTGGCGAATCTGCAACGCACCGTGAAAAGCGCGCCAGAGCTGACCTATATGCGCCAAGCCGCAAAGATATCCGAGAAAATAGTCGACGGTTTGCTGGAACGTGTAGAGCCGGGCGTTCCTAAGCATCAAATTGTTGCTGAGATCTACCGCGACGCCTTGACCGGGACAGAAGAGGCGTGGGGCGACTATCCCGCTATCGTACCGCTCCTGCCCTCTGGTGCAGACGCCTCAGCCCCGCATTTGACCTGGGATGGCCGCCCCTTCGCAACCGGTGAAGCCACATTCTTTGAAATCTCTGGCTGCGTGCGCCGATACCACGCGCCGCTTTGCCGAACGCTGTTCTTAGGCACGCCCCCGGACGAGATGCGCCGCGCCGAAGCGGCCTTGGTCGAGGGGCTTGAAGCGGGCATCGACATCGCGCGCGCGGGCAATCGGGCTTGCGATATCGCCGCCGCCCTCGCCGCGCCGCTAGAGCGCGCCGGGATTGAGCGCGGCGCGCGTTGTGGTTATCCGGTCGGGCTCAGCTATCCGCCCGACTGGGGCGAGCGGACGATCAGCTTGCGCGCCGAAGACCAAAGCGTGCTTGAGCCCAACATGACCTTTCACTTTATGCCGGGTCTCTGGATGGATGGTTGGGGTCTGGAAATCACCGAAACCATTCGCATTCGCGAGAGCGGTCCCGCAGAACCCCTGG
>CAYWNJ010000637.1:0-1651 GCA_964459535.1 uncultured Rhodobacterales bacterium | reverse complement strand
ATGTTGGTCTCGTTCGCATCAGATCCCGAGAGGCCAAAATAGACCTTCGACATGTTCGAGGGCGCACGGTCCAGCACCATCTTGGCGAGCGTGATCGAGGCTTCGGTGCCGTGGCCAACATACGAATGGTAGTAAGCCAGTTCCCGCGCCTGATCGGCAATCGCCTCAGCGATGTCTGGTCGACCATAGCCGACGTTCACACAGTAGAGCCCGGCGAAGGCATCCAAGAGGCGGTTGCCGTCCCGGTCCTCAATATGACATCCGCTGCCGCCGGTGACGATCCGGTTTGGCAGATCACCTCGAGCAAAATCAGCAAGGTGTGTGGAGGGATGAAAAAAGTTCTCTCTGTCCCAGGCGTCAAGCTGGTCGTTTCTGAGCATGGCTCACCTATTCTCTCGGGGCGGGCGCGCCGCCGGTGGATATGGGGAGCCGCGCACGATCAGTGGGCCTTGCTCCACTCCCCGACAGCAGCGCGCAATGCCTTTATTGCCGAGTTGACGCATACTACCGCGGAAGTTCGGGGGATGCCAGATGAGAGACGCGTGAAGGTTTTTGAACATACAAGGGCTTATGCGCCTTAGGATGCCAACGCCATTGGCTACGCTAGTCGGGCAATGTCACAGAAACGGCCAAAGCTGCACCAATTGGGCCAGATCGACGTTCCAAAAAATACCTGACTCGGTCGTCACGGTCATCGCCGAATTGTTCCCCGACTTTGCACTTCAAGAGCAAGTCCGCAGCCCAAATTTCAATGGGACAGCTCGATGATAAGCTTGGGTCATTTAAGTCTTCAAATGATGGAGACGCGCCTTCAGCCATGTATGCGAGTTTGGCGTGCACGTTCTCTGCGTCGTAAACCCGGCAACCAACGTCAGCCTTGGCCACCTGAATTTTCTGAGAAAGTGGGTAGTCCACTGCCAACGGCATAGAATGAGGATTATAGAGCAGGTAGTAGACTGATTTGCCAAAGTCTTGGTTGAGCTTATCGATCAGACCAATTTGATTGTCACCCGCGTGGATGGCCCCATAGACACATTGTTCGTTGAACGAAAAGCCGCGGTGCAGGGTTCCAACAGCCTGTTGATCTTCCCGTCGCAGAAATGCGTTCATACCGTAAAGGAAAGCAACCTCGTCCTCATCTTCAACATCATTGTTCTCGGGGTACAGTCGTTTTGACTGAAGTAGACCGATCTTCTTCGCGACAAGTTTTCCGCCGTTGTAGACGAAAACCAAAACAGCAATGTCGGCTGTTTCCCAACGACCACGAAATGGACGATCCCAGTCCCAAGGCATATCGCCCAGTCGCCTAAGTCCGCCAATGTTATGGGTATCCATCCGTACAATTGCACCAGACGGCAGCAAGGTTGGCGCACTGTCTGGAATCAGCGCTTCGACTAGCCCATCATCCAAGGACGTTTCACGAATGTTTGGAAGGTTCGCAAGCCTCTCGCAGACTTTGCAATTGGCTGCTGCGAAGACACCTCTAAACCAATCGACAACGTCTTCTGGAATTTCCGGCCATGGCTGCAATAGACTTTTCCCGACAATGGTTAGGTGCTCAAACCCTTATAGGGGCTAGTGTGGAATCGGCCAATCTCTTAGAGCGTGTCCGTCTTGACCGGATTCAGGATTCCCTTGCGACCTGAGCTGT
>CAYWNJ010000636.1:0-1656 GCA_964459535.1 uncultured Rhodobacterales bacterium | reverse complement strand
TATCGACAGGCTTTCCGCCGACAGTAAAGCTGTTCTGCGCAATTTCCCGCCGCTTAAAGATGCGCTCGACTGTCGAGAGGTAAAACTCCGCCGGCATATCCATCACCGCCAAATATTCATCGTAAAAGGCATTATGCTTATCGTGATCCGACGCCTCCCCCCGCGCGACGCGGCCAATCTGATCAGCAAAGGATTTCGAGTGCGTCTCAGCATTCATCGACATGAACGACGCAAGCTGTAGCAAGCCCGGATAAACCTTACGCCCCACGCCTTTATACTTAAAGCCCACCCGCTGTATCATCATTTCTTCAAGCTGGCCCATCGTTACGCGGCGGCCAAAATCGGTAACATCGGTGGCATTGGCGTCCGGGTCAATCGGCCCGCCAATCAGCGTCAGCGTGCGCGGCTGTGCCTTAGGATCCTCGCCTGCGAGGTAAGCCGTCGCGGCCAAGGTCAGCGGCGCGGGCTGGCACACGGCGATCACATGCGTATCCGGGCCAAGATGGCGCATATAGTCAACCAGGTAGAGCGTATAATCCTCGACATCGAACTTTCCCGCACTCACCGGAATATCGCGGGCATTGTGCCAATCGGTCACGTAAAGCTCGCAATCGGGCAGCAGAGACAGCACGGTCTTGCGCAGCAGCGTTGCGTAATGCCCCGACATGGGTGCGACCAGCAAAATCTTGCGCGCCTGTTTCTTGCGCCCCGCGACATTAAAATGCAGCAAATCTCCGAAAGGTCCGCGGATTTCGACATTCACCTCAACCACGTGATCTTTGCCATCGGCCAGTGGGATCGACGCGATCCCCCAATCCGGCTTGACGATCATGCGCTGGAACGTGCGCTCCGTCACTTCGCCCCAGGCGCGCATCCAAGTCAACGCAGGGTTTGGAAACATCGCAACACCGGGGTATGATCCAAGGGCGAGGGCAGAGGCGCCCAGCCATTGGTTTGTATTTCTCACGGCCTCCATGAGATCGTAAGTGACCATGTAGCGCATCTGAGTCTCCTTTCGCCCGCCGGGTGGGTCCGGACCATTGGTCGCGTTGCCTCTCCCCAGCGGCACCGACACAAGCCTTGTAGCATGCTGCATGTGCAAAAAAAATATGAGGTTAACAGGAATATGACAAAAAATGACGCGTCATCTGGTATTCCGACACGAGAAAACCTCGATAAATTGACCGAAAATCTCGCAAAAGTTGAGGCTTTACGGGCGCGTCTGGCCCATATTATGACGCACCGCAGCACGCATAATTCGGCGCTGGACGGCCCGAATCAAGATCTTTTCTCCAAAGCTGGGGCGGCTTATATGCACGAGGCCCTGCATAACCCGGCGAAATTGATCGAGCATCAAATGGCGTTTTGGTCAAAGACCGTGACGCATTTTGTTGAGGCGCAGCAGACGCTTGCCCAAGGCACATTTCAGGCCCCCGCCAGTCCAGGTCCCAAAGATCGGCGATTCGCAAATCCGCTTTGGGACACCCATCCCTATTTCAATTTCATCAAGCAGCAATATTTGATCAATGCCGAGGCGCTCGCGCAAGCGGTCGAGGATGTCTCGGACATGGACCGGGGCGAAAAGCAACGGCTAAAGTATTTCTCGCAGCAGATCATCGACCTGATGAGCCCCACGAATTTTTTGGCGACCAATCC
>CAYWNJ010000635.1:0-1664 GCA_964459535.1 uncultured Rhodobacterales bacterium | reverse complement strand
CGTCAGGCTATATTTGATTTGCGCTGTTGAGCTTTCGCCGTTTGCTTTGCGTCGGCTAATGCCCACCAACGCAGCGCGAAGCGATATCTTAAACTTAAGCCTGAGACCTATTGCCTCGCACATATCTCCCGCGCATCAGGCACTGCCCTGCCGCGCCGTTCCGCCCATTTTGCCGGAGACAAACCTCCGGTTTGACGGGCGGCGCGATTGCGCCACCCCTCGGAACGGCGCTATCAGAAGTACCGCTGAATGCCTCAGGCTTTCCACCGGTAACCACGTTTTGATCACAAATCTCGCCCGCTTCTGAGTTGCCCAAGCCGACGACAGATGGCTGGGCTCTAAGTGGCGCCCAGGTCAAATTCGACCAACAACCGATAATGTGCCGCACGCAACCGCAAACGATATGAGCACACCGCGCAAACGCTATCCATCTATTCGGATCACCGCGTTTTTCGGATCATACGGGCTGTCTTCGACGACCTCGGCCTCCCAAAGTTCGCCCAGCATTCGCACCTTGAGGCGGGTGCCCGGGGTTGCAAGCTCGGGGCGCACATAGCCCATCCCGATGGATTTGCCGAAATGCACCGAATAGCCGCCCGAGGTAAGACGTCCAACCCGCGTCTCGCCGTCGTAAAGCGCCTCGCGTCCCCAGGGGTCTGCGTCTTCCGGCCCGTCGATCAACAAAGTGCAGCACTTAAAGCGCACGCCGGTCTCGACTAGCTTATCTTTGCCGTAGAAGGCCTTCTCTAAATCCACAAAGCGTGGCAGGTCTGCCTCAAGCGGCGTGGCATCCCGGCCAAGCTCGGTGCCAAAGGCGCGGTAAGATTTCTCCTGCCGCAGCCAGTTCTGTGCCCGCGCCCCAACCAGCTTCATCCCATGCTTTGCACCGGCCTCCATCAACTGATCCCAGAGATAGTTTTGCATTTCCATCGGGTGATGCAACTCCCAGCCAAGCTCGCCCGTATAGGCCACACGTATCGCCTTAACCGGACACATCTTAAGCTCAATCTCCCGCGCACTGAGCCACGGGAAGCGCTTGTTGCTGAGCGCGGTCTCTGGGTCCGCATCGACGATAAGCTCTTTGAGAACATCGCGCGATTTTGGACCGGCAATCGCGAATACGCCCCATTGGCTGGTCACATCATGGCAAGACATCCAACCGAACTCAGGGATTTTGTCCTCAACCGCCTTCTGCAGGTAGTCGCCGTCATAAGCCTGCCAGGCCCCCGCCGAGACCAGATAATACTCATCCTCAGCAAAACGCACGATTGTGTACTCGGTCCGCGTGGTCCCATGAGCGGTAAGCGCATAGGTCAAATTGATGCGCCCAACGCGGGGTAGTTTGTTGCACGTGAACCAATCCAAGAAAGCTGTCGCGCCCGGACCGCGCAGCACATGTTTGGTAAAGGCGGTCGCGTCGATCAGCCCGACGCCTTGACGGATCGCCTTGGCTTCTTCGACGGCATATCGCCACCAACCGCCGCGCCGGAATGACCGGCTTGCATGATCATCAAACCCTTCGGGCGCGTAGTAGTTGGGCCGCTCCCAGCCGTTTACTTGCCCGAACTGCGCGCCCGCCGCCTTTTGCCGGTCATAGGCTGGTGCCGTGCGCAAAGGCCGCGCGGCGGGACGCTCTTCGTCGGGGTGATGCAGGATATAGACAT
>CAYWNJ010000634.1:0-1679 GCA_964459535.1 uncultured Rhodobacterales bacterium | reverse complement strand
TGATACCTCAAACCAGCCTGCCGAAATCAAAGACTTTTTCAACAGAATCAGCCCAAACTGACCAATGCTGCGCCTAACGTGAACTGGGGCGATACGTACCAAAGCCGACATTGGCTCGAGTACAGACGGCCAGCGTATGTGCTACAAGCCGTAGGAAACACCTTAGTCGAGGCAATTGATCAATTCCCGAACCAACTTCAAACGTACTCGGTCTTTGGTTGCAATCAGGTACGTCTCGTGTTGCCGGTCGAGCTCTCGGATAGAGATCTCGACCGCCGCGTTTTTGATTAAGCTGCTGTCCCGAAGAAAAACGGCGACGCCAACGCCTTGCAGAACCGCCTCATACATCAGTGGGAAGGTCGTCATTGTCACAATCCGCTGCAACGCGATCCGGTGCGTGCGGCACGCGTCCTCAAGAACGCGTCTCGTGAGCGATCCTTTCTCGGGAACAATGACCGTTTCCACCTCTAAATCTCTCAGCGAAACGCTGTCTCTTCCCGAAAGCGGATGCCCTATAGGGCAATAGAGGACGTAGTCTACGCTTTCGATTGGGATTCGTTCCCAGATCTCCGACTCGGGCGGGTCTGTAATCAGCGCAATATCAGCGAGCCGATTTCGGATCATCTGAGTTGCGGTCGACCAGTCATACAAACTGAAGCTCACCTCAATATCCGGGAACCGGCGCAAAAAAGCAGCGATCAGGCGGAGTGCCGGCTGGGGCGCATTGCCGATGACATTCAAACGGCCGCTCTTCATGGCGTTAAAGCCTTCCAGGCGTTCGGAGACTTCTGCCTCCAATGCAACCATGCGATCGGCGAGATCGTAGAACTCTTGGCCCGCTGGCGTAAGCTCTACCCCATCTCGCCCACGGCGCAAAAGGAGAGTGCCTGCGGCCTTTTCGAGGTTACCTATGTGCTGCGTCACTGTGGACTGGGTGACGCCCATTCGCGCCGCCGCCGCGGAAAAACTGCCTTCGCGGACGACATAGGCAAACGCCACAAACTGATGGTGGTTGGGGCGCATAGAGCCTCCTTTCGCGCAACCCATAGACCCCATCGGTTTCACTAATATGACGTCACAAAATTGTGGCTCGGCACCAGTAGCCCTGTGTCAACGAATGGGGGAATCGCATGGCTGGCCTGTCGATCTCATCGGTGACCAAACGCTTTGGGGACACCGAGGTGCTGAAGGGTGTGACGCTGGACGTCGCGGACGCAGAATTTGTATCGCTGGTCGGACCGTCAGGGTGCGGGAAGTCGACACTGCTGCGCATCATCGCAGGTCTTGAGGATCCGACCAGCGGCGACATTGCGATTGATGGCAAAGGCGTCACCGGGATGCGCGCGGCGAATCGCAACTTGTCGATGGTGTTCCAATCCTATGCGCTCTATCCGCATTTGACCGTGGCCGAGAACATCGCTGTGCCTTTGCGGATGCGTTCTTTGACGGCCACGCAACGACTGCCTTTGATCGGCCCTTTTCTGCCGGGTGCCAAAGAACAGCGTGCGGGGATCGCTTCTGCGGTGCAGGACGCAGCCGATATGCTGGAAATCGGCGCTTTGCTGGATCGTAAGCCCGGGCAACTTTCGGGCGGGCAGCGGCAAAGGGTGGCTCTGGGGCGCGCCTTGGTGCGGGAACCGGCTGCGTTTCTGCTGGATGAGCCGCTATCCAATCTGGAT
>CAYWNJ010000633.1:0-1688 GCA_964459535.1 uncultured Rhodobacterales bacterium | reverse complement strand
AGGACACGCTAACACTCTTGGCCGCTGCCCGCGCCGCGCAAGCAGATTTGGACGAGCAACTGCTCGCAGCGCTTTTGCTGGCCGAGCAGTTGGAAGCTGAGGCGCAAAATACAGCCGAGGCGCGCGCGGCAGAGCAACAAGAGACGGATCGGGTAACTGCTCAGCTCACAGAGGCGCTACTGGCCATTGATCTCTTGCGCGCTGAAACCGCAGAAGCGCAAGAGGCGTTAGAGAAAGCGCTGGCGAACGAGGCTGGACTAACCGAGCGCCTGGCGGCGGCTCTCGTGGCGCAAGAGGAGACTTCTGAACAGCTGGCGCGTTCCCAGCAGGCTGCGGCGCAGCGCGAGGAAGACCTCACCGCGCGCTTGGCCGAGGCACTTGCGGCACTGACCAGCGCCGAGCAGACGGCGGAGACAAACGCGGAAACCGCCAGGGATCTACAAACCCGTTTGGCCGAGGCCCTTGCCGCGCAGACATCTGCAGAGGACGCCGTGGCCCAAACCACCGCGACAGCGACGGATTTGCAAACGCGGCTCGATAGTGCCCTGGCCGCGCTGGCAAGCGCTGAACAAAACGCCGAAACCTCAGCGACGCAAACCGCTGATCTGCAAACACGGCTCGCAGAAGCTTTGGCCGCCCAACTTGCCGCCGAGCAACAGAATGAACAAGCGGCCCTGGATCTTGCGGACGTGCAGGCGCGCCTCACCGCCGCGCTGACCGCCAAAGTGCTGGCCGAGGAGGAGGCTGAGGCGACGGCTGCCGAGAACGCGGATCTGCAAACACAGCTTTCCGCTGCCATTGCGGCCAGGTTGGCGGCGGAACGGGCAACAGAAACCAGCGCTGCGGATGCTGAAGAGCTGCGCGCCCAGCTTCTTACCGCCCTGCGAGAGCGCTTATCCGCGCAAACCGCCGTAGAAGCGCAAACCGCAGAACTGGACGACATTCGCGCCCAGCTCACCGCTGCCCTAGCTGCCAAGATCGCGGCTGAGCGGGATGAGGCAACCGCCCTAAGTCGTGCAGAAGAGCGTGCGGCGCTGCTTGCTGAGGCGCGCCGGCAGCTTGACGACGAAAAATCAACCAGCGCAGCGGCGCAGAGGCAGACCGAGCTACTCAATCAGCAAGTCGCAGCCTTGCGTCAGCAACTGGGCAATCTGCAATTCCTGCTTGACGAGTCCAAAGCCCGTGAAGCCCAATCGCAGGCTCAAATCGCTACGCTTGGCTCAGATCTAAACACCGCCCTCGCGCAGGTCGCCGCTGAAGAGCGGCGACGCCGTCAGCTTGAAGAGGCCGAACGCAAGCGGCTTGAAGAAGAGGCCGCGCGTTTGGCAGCGGAGACCAAGGATCTAGAGCGCTTTCGCTCCGAGTTCTTCGGGCGCCTACGGGATGTGCTAGGCAATCAAGAAGGCGTGCGCATCGTCGGAGACCGGTTTGTCTTTAGCTCGGAGGTTTTATTCCCGCCCGGCGGCGCAGAGCTTGCCCCAGCCGGGGAGATCGAGATTGCCAAGATTGCCCGCACGCTGCGCGGCGTTGCGGGGGATATACCGTCAGAAATCAACTGGGTGCTTCAAGTTGATGGGCACACGGACAATGTGCCGGTTTCGGGCACAGGTGAGTTTGCCGACAATTGGGAACTCAGCCAGGCGCGCGCTTTGTCGGTCGTACGGTATATGGTTGACGTGCTGGGCTTT
>CAYWNJ010000632.1:0-1701 GCA_964459535.1 uncultured Rhodobacterales bacterium | reverse complement strand
GCGGTTCACATCGGTCTCGCCGCACAGCGCCATGGTCATATCAAGCTCGCGGTGGATCAGCTCTAGCGCTTTGGCGACGCCAGCCTGTCCCATTGCACCCAGACCATAAATAAAGGCCCGTCCGATATATGTGCCATGCGCGCCCATCGCGAGCGCTTTGAGCACGTCCTGGCCCGAGCGAATGCCGCCGTCGAGGTGGACCTCAATGTCATTCCCAACCGCATCCAAAATGGACGGTAACATACGGATCGAGCTAAGGGCGCCGTCAAGCTGCCGCCCCCCGTGGTTCGACACGACAATCGCATCAGCCCCCAGCTTTACGGCCATTTTGGCGTCTTCTGAGTCGAGGATACCTTTGAGAATGACCTTGCCGTCCCATTGCTCCATCAATTTGGCGACCTTACCCCAGTCAAGTGTCAGATCAAATTGCTGGGCTGTCCATTCGCCTAGGCGGGAGGCATCCGTTACCCCGTCCACATGGCCGATGATGTTCCCAAATTCCCGGCGTTTCGCGCCCAGCATTTCCATCCCCCAAGACCATTTGGTCATCAGGTTCGCAATTGTTTTCAGCGTCAGTTTTGGCGGCGCCGACAATCCGTTTTTCAGATCTTTGTGGCGCTGGCCAAGCAGCTGCAAATCGAGGGTAATCAGCAACGCAGAACAGCCCGCATCTTTGGCGCGCTGGATCAGGCGCCGAACATAATCGGCGTCTTTCATCGTATAAAGCTGGAACCAAAAAGGCGCGCTTGTTGCTTCTGCGACGTCCTCAATCGAGTTGATCGACATTGTTGAGAGCGTAAAGGGCACGCCGAAGGCTTCTGCGGCGCGTGCAGCTTTAATCTCGCCGTCCGCATGCTGCATACCCGTCAAACCAACCGGGGCGAGGGCCACAGGCATCGCCACCTTTTGCCCCAGCATTTCCGCCTCTGTGCTGCGACCGGACATATCCACGGCCACGCGCTGGCGCAGGCGGATTTGCTCGAAATCCGAGCTGTTCTCGCGAAAGGTCTGCTCAGTCCAGCTGCCGCTTTCGGCATAATCATAGAACATGCGCGGCACGCGGCGTTCATAGATTTTCTTGAGATCGTCAATAGTGGTGATGGTCGCCATGAGGCGCTCCTACATGAAGGGCGTTTCCTGAGCTAACAAATTCACCCAAGCGGGATCAAGGCACCTGACGCGTGAAAATACTCTTTGCTTAGCCTTGTGATGGTTCGATGTCGAACTATATAGTTCGACATCGAACCAATGGAGAGTGATATGCCGACACGTAGACAGACCCTCGCAATGATCGGAGGCGGCGTGATTGTCGCCGCCGGAGCAGGGGGGTACGCGATAACCCGAACGCCCAAAGCCGCCCTCGCGCCTTGGAACATGGCCGGGCAATATGCGGACCCACGCAAACGCGCGCTCAGCTGGGCGATCCTGTCGCCCAACCCGCACAACCGGCAACCCTGGCTGGTCGATTTGTCCGTGCCTGATCACGTCGGGCTCTATGTTGATACAGAACGCCTCTTGCCGCATACCGATCCGTTCAGCCGGCAAATCACAATCGGGCTTGGCTGCTTTTTGGAGACCTTGCGGATCGCCGCAGCGCAAGAAGGGTTTCGCACACAGGTCGATCTCTTCCCCGAGGGCTCAGATCCCAAGGCACTTGACACGCGCCCCGTTGCCTTGATCCGCTTCGAGGCAGGTGCAGCA
>CAYWNJ010000631.1:0-1712 GCA_964459535.1 uncultured Rhodobacterales bacterium | reverse complement strand
ACCTCGATATTGCAATCGATCACCATGTTTTTGCCGACAAAGCCCATCGCGCCCATCCCAATCGAGTTGCCAAGCGTCGTGAATTCATCCTCAAGCTCGGCAATTTTGGGATCAGAGTTGCGGCTGCCAACCGCGCGCAGGACAGAGGCACGCTTGCCCAAGGTCATGCAGATGTCCTTTGAGCCGCCTAGGCCAATCCCGATGATCGCCGGCTGGCAGGCCAGGCCGCGCTTTCCAAACGCCATCAGGCTGTCCAGAAAAAACCGTTTGATCCCTTGCAACCCATCTGACGGGAACAACATGCGATAATCGCTGCCAAAAAGCCCACCCTTTTGGACTGAGATCAGGTCGACCCATTCGCCCTCGGGTTCAAACCCATATTCGATTTCCGGTGCGCCAATCCCGACATTGTTGTCATGATCCGTGCGCCACAGCGGATGCACGCGGTTCGGACGCAGTGGCACATCATGGGTCGCCTTGGCCGTCGCGCGGCGCAAGGCGGCCTCCAACGCGACCATCCCGCCCTCAACGCGCGCGTCGTTCCCAAGCTTCACAAACCAACGCGGCACGCCGGTATCGCCGCACATCGCGCGGCGATCCTCTTTTGCGGCTTCGTAATTGTCTAGCATGGCTTTCAAGACAAAGGCCGAGAGGTCCCCATCTTCGGTCTTGGCCGCCGCCTTAAGCCCATCGAGATAGTCTTGTGGGATTTCGATGGCCGCCTTTGCCATAAGCATCTCGGCCGTCGATTGGATCAGTGAAATGGGTATCATTTTGCGCGCATCCCCTCTTTTGTCTCACTGCGCCGCAACCAGCGTCTCTGGCGCGCCCTCGGGCAAGATTGTCTCTCCGGGTTTGACGATGGTAAAGGCGACGGGCTCTCGCGTGACCGTGACCGTCTCGCCGTGCTTTTGCGCTACGGTAAAGTCGCTGTCTTCCATTGCACCCGGGTCCGGGAAATCTTCGCGGAAATGCGCCCCGCGTGAGTTTTCGCGGGCGAGCGCTGCACGGGTGATCACATCCGAGATATCGCAAAGCGCCCGTAGGTTGAGCCAATCGTGCCAGGTCAGGTTGAACGCCAAATTGCCTGCGTCCACCCCCACATCCTGCAACGCTTCCGAAACGCCCGCGATGCCGGAAAGGCCCCGCGTTAGACCAGCGGCGGTGCGCATGACACCCACATCCTCCCACATCAGATCCTGCAACGCTTTGCGTAACGGTAAAACGTGGTCAGGCTTGCGGCTGAGCGGATAGATGGCGCGGGCGAATTCCTCCTCAAGGATCGTCTCATCAGGCGTCCTGAGCGACATATGCCGGATATCAGCGCCCATCGTACCCCCGGCAATGCCGCCGAAGACCGTCGAATTGGCCACACCGTTTCCGCCCAGCCGGTTCGAGCCATGCGCCCCGCCCGCGTCCTCGCCCGCGACATAGAGGCCCTCCATCGCGGTGCGCGTGTCAACGTCCACGACAACGCCGCCCATGAAGTAATGCGCGGTGGGCACAACCTCGACCTTTCCGCCCGCCAGATCAAAGCCGCAATCGGCGCAGCGTTTGACCATCCCTTTGAACTTTTGCGCAACATTGTCCGGGCCCAGATGGGACATCGAGATAAAGACGCCCTCTTGCGCCGGGTTATTGTTCTTGCGCAGCTCGGCATAGATGCCACGGCTGACCACATCGCGGGTCGCGCGCTCTCCGTTCTGGTCATA
>CAYWNJ010000630.1:0-1713 GCA_964459535.1 uncultured Rhodobacterales bacterium | reverse complement strand
GGGCGCTTTGATGGGCCGAAAGCCGTTACGCTGTCATGCTTGTCGTGGATGCTGCGGTGCAGGAAAGAGCTTCGCCAGTTTGCGGAGGTTCTGGGCGGTGGCGGCGAGGAGGAATTCGTCGTTTGCGCCGCAAGGGCCGCGTAATCGGAGCCGCCCCAGACCGAGAATGCGCTTGAGGTGGGCGAAGAGCATTTCCACTTTCTTTCTGAGCTTCATCGAGATGTCATACTGGCGGGTCTTGGCGATGTCGCGTGCGACTTGGCGGGCGTCTTCGGTTTCTTCACGGGTGATCTTACGCGCGTCAGCGTTCGGGCAGCATTTGGCTTTAGATGGACAAGCCTGGCAGATCTCTTTCAACGCCCGATATCTAGCTGTGCCCTTGCCGGTCGGCCCTCGGTTTGGGTCTGAGTAGTTGCGACGGAACTGTTTGAGCTCATGCCCCTCGGGGCAGATGTATTGATCATTCTCCTCGTCCCATTCGAAGTCTGCGCGAGACCATGTGCCATCGGATCGGCCCGCCTTATCAAAGACCGGAATGTGCGGCGCGATCTTGCGGTCCACTAACCAGCCAAGCAAAGGCCCGGTACCGTAGGCAGTGTCCGCAATCAGGCGTTCGGGATGCAGATCGAACCGGTCCTTCACGCGGTTCAACATGGTCTTGTCCTTGACAACCTTCTCACCGTGGCTCCGCTTCGTTCCGGGTTTCTGTCTCATCTCCACTCCTTAGTGGTTACGATGTGCCAGAAACCCTCTCTTATCAATTCAGCCTAAAATGTCCCATTGGCGCTGACGTCAGACATCGCACGGCAAGGCATTGCGGCGCTGCGACTTGATCTGCCCGCCCAACCCCGCAAAGTCGGCCTTCTGTCACGCAAACCAAACGAAGGTGGCCGCGCGGTGCGCGACATGCGACGCCATCTCGTTTCCAGCTTTGAACTTTTGGCGGACTGAAGGGGGGGACGCATCCTGACCCCAATTTGCGGCCACTTCCTCGCTACGCGTGAGCGTTTGATGCAAAGCCTTGGGTGTTACTACGTCAGAAACAGACCATGCAGACCCAACGGCAACACGTAATCCAGGGATGCAACGGCAAGGGGTCCGTCTTGGATGTTTCTTCCATCAAAGATGGACACACGGGTTTGACCGGCCTGCCAATCCAAACTTGTGCCAACGATCCAAAAACCATCCCGATCATTGGGCATGGGCACCACAATGTGTTCCTCCAGAATTTCTGTATCACCGGCATCAAAATGCTGTGAAGTGGTCCCATCCTTTCGGACAGTTTTGCAGCGTTTTTAAGGTGTATCGTGTTTAGGTTTCATGCTGCTTTCTGCTCTTCGAAGCCTGCCCAATATGCCTCGTCCGGCGTTCGCTGATCAAGCGCGGAATGGGGCCGTTCTGTGTTGTAGAATGTCATCCAGTTCTTGATGACGCGCCGGGCCTGGAAGCCATCGCTGATCTCTTCGAGGTAGATCGCCTCCTGCTTCAGGGATCGCCAAAGGCGTTCAATGCAGATGTTGTCCAGATATCGGCCGCGCCCATCCATAGAGATACGCACCCCGGCTTCGGTCAGGGCCGTGATCCACGCCGATCCCGTAAACTGCGACCCTTGATCCGTGTTCATAATCTCGGGCGGGCCGTGTTTGGCGATTGCCTCGTTCAGAGCGTCCACACAGAAGTCTGCGTGCATCGTGTTCGACAGCCGCCAGCTCA
>CAYWNJ010000629.1:0-1729 GCA_964459535.1 uncultured Rhodobacterales bacterium | reverse complement strand
GCCGTAATCAGAGCCGCCATGCCCGTCTGCCCAGAGCGCGCATAGGCGACCGAAAGATCACGCAGCATTGCGCCGTTGCGGAAATCAATGGCACGCGATTTTTCAAGCGTGGCCCGTGCTTGAGCGATCTCGCCATTGACCAATAAAGCACGACCGAGGCCCGCGAGGATCAGGGCGTTCCGAGGTGCCAACTCCGCCGCGCGGCGATAGGCCGAGACTGCAGCATCAAAGCGGCGCGCGTCCATCAAAACCTCTGCCCGCGCGTCATGCAGAAAGGGATCGTTCTTGCGCGCTGATATTGCAGCGTCGAGTGCTTTGAGCGCGCGCGCGGTATCGGATTGCCGCGCATAGGCGATTGCAGTTCTCAAACGCCGTATATCGGGATATCGCTCGTCCTTTACGCGCCGCAAGGTCCAACTGGGCGCCCGTGTATGCGCCGATAGTTTGCCCTTCACCCGCGCGAGCCAGTATTCAGCATCAGCGGCGGGCGCGTCACTCCCGTCTCCATACGCCGCCACATATCCTTCGACGGCGCGGACACGATCACGGGTGAGCGGGTGGGAGCGATCATAAGGATCTTGCCGACCTTCCGCGAGATTTTCTTGTCCTCGAAAAATATTCAGGACGTCCCGCAAGCCGGTTACCGGAATGCCAGCACTCCGCAGATATCGAATAGCGGATTGATCCGCAGACGCCTCTTCGGCCCGTGTATGACTCAGGAAGGCACGTTGCGCCGCGCTTTGACTGCCAATGGCAAGCCCCGTTGCGCCATCAACGCCAGCAGCTGCAGCTGCGGCTGCTAAGGCCAAACCTAGCCCCGCAATATTCCGCGCGGCGCCCAGATTGGTCATGCGGCGGGTGATGTGACCATTTGCGATATGTGCCGCCTCATGGGCGATTACGGCTTGCAGGGCGGGCGCCGTCTCTACCTTGTTGACCAGTCCATAATGCACAAAGATCGCTTTGTTATTCACCACAAACGCGTTGAGTTTACTGTCATTGACCAACAAAATCTTGACCCGGTCCGGGTTAAGCCCAGCCGCGCGCAAAACGGGGGCGGCGAGCTGGCGTAGCCCATACTCAATATCCGCGTCCCGTAAAAGCTCAATGGCGCGCGCCGGAGCGGACAGCGCGAACAGCATCATCATTGACGCGAGGAGCAAAGCACGGTGAAAACACATGAAACAGATATGAGGAGCATTTGGTGAAAAGCTCAAGCAGAGGAGACGTTGATCCCTTCATTGTGATGGATGTGATGGAGAATGCGCGCGCCGCCGAAGCGGCAGGCCAGCACGTCGTTCACATGGAGGTTGGGCAGCCCGGTACGCCTGCGCCAAAGGCCGCACGACTGGCAGCAGCGCGGTCAATGGAAACCGATCCGCTGGGGTACACGGTGGCTTTGGGCCTGCCCGCCTTGCGTGCGCGGATCGCGCAACTTTACGGTACGCGGCATGACATTGATCTTGATCCGAGGCGGGTTATCGTCACATCTGGCAGCTCAGCCGGTTTTCTTTTGGCCTTTACGGCCTTGTTCGATGCCAGAGACCGCCTTGGGATCGGGTTGCCGGGCTATCCAAGTTACCGCCAGATTGCCAAGGCGCTCTCTTTGGAGCCTGTCGATATTCTCACCTTCGCTGAGAACCGCTTTCAGCCTGCGCCGGAGGATATTCAGCAGCGGCAGCTTGACGGGTTGATCCTTGCGTCACCAGCCAATCCAACGGGCACGATG
>CAYWNJ010000628.1:0-1734 GCA_964459535.1 uncultured Rhodobacterales bacterium | reverse complement strand
AGATGTGGAGGTCATCGGAATCTCTTTCTTGGTATATCCAGAACTTGAACCGTTCCGGCGCATCCGTCTTTGACTCAAATCAAATTCCGCCCGAGAAGCGTCCCCCTCGAGCGGAGTTGTTCACTCGCCTCCTCCAAGACTGTGAACATAGGCCGATACTGCACGGACATCTGCCTCGGTCAGGCGCTGCCCCCATGCAGGCATCACGCCAAATCGGGAATAGGTAATGGTTTCGGTCAGACTGTCGGGGTCGCCACCATAAAGCCAAATCGCATCGGCCAAATTCGGCGCACCCTGGTTGCGATCCCCAAGGCCGCGTGCGCCATGACACGACGCGCAATTGTCGGAAAACAGAATGCCACCAGGGCTGTCCCAATCAGCGTTTGATAGGTCTGGCAAGAATGCGGCTAAGCTGGCAATTTCATCTTGTTCCAGAATGTCCCCAAATGCAGGCATTTGCGACCAGTGTGCGTCCCCATCCGTCTCGTTGCGGATTCCGTGACGCACAGTGAACGCGATCTCTTCAAGTGAGCCACCCCAAAGCCAGTCATTGTCGAGAAGGTTCGGGTATCCGACTGTCCCCGCAGCGCCAGCCCCGTGACATTGGCTGCATTGGGCACGAAAGACCGACGACCCGCGCGCCACAGCATAGCGATGTAGGTCAGATTGTTGATCAAACCTCGCAAGGTCCACAGACAAAAGATCGTCCACCAGCGATGCATTGGCGGCCTCGTGCCCTTCGATTTCTGCGGCCACTTCGCCCCGGGTGGAATAGCCTAGTAATCCCGCAGTTGCGCCGGAAATCATGGGCCAGGCGGGAAAGGCGATTGTGTACCCAATGCCCCAGATGATCGTGATATAGAAGGTGATCAGCCACCAGCGTGGCATCGGCGTATTCAGCTCCTCGATACCGTCAAACTCATGGCCCATGGTCTCGCGACCAGTTAACTCATCTTTGCGTGGCTCAGCCATTGTTTGATCCTTTCACAAAATCGAACTTGGCTTTGCAGGCGTCGCACGTGCCGGAACACTTCGTTCTGTCATCTTTCAATGGGATCATCGCGGCCTCCTCTCGTGCAGCTTTTTGGGACGGCCAAAAGGCGAACACCCAGGTGCCTAGGAAGAACACGAATAAGACAATCAAGAACCAGCTGTCCGCGAATTCACGCAATAATGTATAGGTTTCCATGTGCGTCTCCTATCGGCTGGCATCGGGAACAAAGGTCGAGAAATCGACCAGAGTTCCGAGCATTTGCATGTACGCAATCAGCGCATCCATTTCGGTGAGTTGAGGCTGGCCATCAAAGTTGCCGATAGCGGCGCCCGGGTAGCGCGCTGCCATGTCATCCCAATCTGCGTCAGGATCGGCCTGAACCCGTAAATCAACGGATGCGTTTTCGATCTGTTCGTCTGTATAAGGAACGCCGACAAAGCGATGGGTTGCCATCAAATCCTCGATGCCATCGGTGTCCAAACGCGCCTCCATCAGGAAACCATATTTCGGCATGATGCTTTCAGGCACGACCGATTGCGGGTCGATCAGGTGGTCCAAATGCCAGTCGTCTGAATAGCGTCCCCCAACGCGGGCAAGGTCCGGCCCGGTCCGTTTAGACCCCCATTGGAACGGGTGGTCATACATGCTTTCTGCGGCCAGCGAGTAATGTCCGTACCGTTCGACCCCATCCCGCATGGGGCGGATCATTTGGCTGTGGCAGACATAGCACCCTTCACGGA
>CAYWNJ010000627.1:0-1738 GCA_964459535.1 uncultured Rhodobacterales bacterium | reverse complement strand
CGCGTAACCTTCGAAGGCTTGGCGAACTATCTCGTCGAAGGGTGGATTGTGGACCAGAACCTTACCGCGCCCTTTGATCGTCTCATAGCGATAACCAATGGGCGGGTTATGTATCCAATAGCCGTTCTGCATGCGAGCGCGCATCTTTTGGGCGACCTGACGGCCATTTTGCTTCCTTTCCAATGCGCCCTGCGCAGCCATGATCGTCTCGATGAACTCGCCTTCGGGCGTGTCGTCGAACTTGAAGTTCAGACATTCGATGGTCGCGCCACGTTTGCGAAACGCCTCGCGCAGGTCCAAATGGAAGCGGGTGTCGCGGGCAAAGCGTTTGAGATCATCAAAGATGACGACAAACAGCTCATCAGGCTGGGCATCCATAAATGACAACAGCGCTTTCATGCCAGGGCGCTGCATGAAGTCGCCCCCGCCAGTGACCGTATCTGGGAAGACAGCCGCGACCTCGTAGCCCTTGGCTGCCGCATGTTGGCGGCAGCGGGTTTCTTGGGATTCGAGCCCATGCCCCTCTTGTTCTTGCGAGCGAGAGGACACGCGGCAATAAATCAATGCTTTCTGTTCTGTCATGCTGCGTCCTTTCCATCGCCATCCGCCTCGACATTGAAGTCATTAGCCGGTGACGCCTTGGAGTTTAGCACAGCCGCTTCCAGAACGGCCTTGAGATCGAGGCTTTCTCCACAGTTTTCTGGGTTAGCGCTGACCTCAAATCCGAGATCGACAAAGGACAGAACCAGCGCCCAGAGTGTTTCGATCAGCTCTTGTTTCTGGTCGTTCTGGATATCGGTGTCTTCAAAATAGGGCAGCCAGTCCTGCCAATCGAAGCGAATGTTTGGTGAAGGGGGTCTTGGGTCTGTCATCTATGTCCTTTCGTATATGGGTTTGTGGTTCTCCTTTTGCGTGAGAACAAAAAGCGAACAACTTGCCACATAACTCATCCAAAAACAAGAAAAATCTGCGCGTGCCTACGCCTGTGTGTGGCTGCGCCGACGGGTGGCTTTAGTCTGGGACTTAGCCTCTGACCCTGCTTTGCGCGCAGCCACAGCGGGCTCGTGATAGGCGGCCTGCAACTCTTTGCCGAGATCGTAGAGATCGCCCTTGGCCTCTTTCATCAGGGTCTTGGCGTGATTTTGCGTCATACCATGCGCGCCTGCCATCTCAGCAGAGGATTGGTCCAGAGCCTTGTAGTAGGGCATGGTTGCGCCCTCCTGGATCAACTGCCCAACTTTTTCCGCATAGGGCGCGGCCATCTTGGCGGTGACCTTCTGATCTTGCGCAATGACGGCCTCGCGCATTTCGTTCATGGTCTGGCCGTAACGCGCTTTGAACACATCGCCGAGGGCGTCTTGGGCTTGCTCGGAGGAGATTTTCTTACCCTTGGAAAAGGCGAATGCGAAGTTTTCGCGGGCTTCAAAGAAGCTCCCACTGCGTTTGATCTCGCGGGCGATGATGCCGCTGATGGCATAGGCATCTGCGAATTCAGTGCTTGTCATGCGCTGACCCGAATAGCTTTGAAGTGCGGCTTCACGTGGGTTTTCAGGGGCTGGGTTTGCCACGGTGATTTCCTTTCGATTGAGGGTTAGTGTTTGGGGCGTAAGGTCATGCGTTCGGCATCCGCGCGCCCGTCGGTAATCAGTTTGGGCATCTGTTGTTTTTGCCGACCGGCTTCGCGCAGGAGCACCGTGTCGCGCAATTCATGCAACTCCTGCGCTTCTCGGTGGCGAAT
>CAYWNJ010000626.1:0-1740 GCA_964459535.1 uncultured Rhodobacterales bacterium | reverse complement strand
AATCGCGGGCCTGACCGCAAGCGATCAGACCTTTGGTCATCGCTTTATGGCGCCCGCTGCTTTGAGCGTGCGTAGTTTCGATGACTATTCCGCGCAGCTTCGGCGTGCCTTCGTGGTGCTTAGTGGCGAGGAGCGGGCCGCCGCAATCTGGAACGAGGCGACAAATTTGGCCTTTGCCTCAGGGCTTGAGGTGGTCTCTGAGACGGCGCTTTTGAATGAGGTGGCGGGGCTGGTCGAATGGCCGGTTGTGCTTATGGGGCCGATCCATGCGCGCTTTCTGGATCTGCCGCCAGAGGTGCTGCAAAGCTCTATGCGCGAGCACCAAAAGTTCTTCTCCGTCAAGGATCGGCAGGGGCGTATTTCGCATTTTATCACCGTCGCTAACCGCGAAACTGCGGATAATGGCGCAACGATCCTAGCGGGGAATGAGAAGGTCTTGGCCGCGCGGCTCGCAGATGCGGCGTTCTTTTGGCAAAACGACTTGCGTGTGGCACAGGCCGGGATGCAGGACTGGCTGGATGCGCTGGAGAACGTGACCTTCCACAATGCGCTTGGATCGCAAGCCACGGTTATTCGCAAGATGGCTCACCTTGCGCGCGAGCTCGCGCCGATGGTCGGTGCGGACCCAGACCAGGCGGAAGAGGCTGCGCGTTATGCCAAGGCGGATCTCAGCTCTGAAATGGTTTATGAATTCCCAGAGCTGCAAGGCATCATGGGCCGCTACTATCTTGAAGCTGCGGGCAAGCCTGCCGAGGTTGCGCGGGCCGCGCAGGAACACTACGCGCCGCTCGGCCCTGCCGATGATGTGCCAAGCGCGCCGGTCTCTGTGGCCGTATCGCTTGCGGAAAAGATCGACAAGCTCGCTGGGTTTTGGGCGATTGGTGAAAAGCCTACGGGCAGCAAGGACCCGTTCGCCTTAAGGCGCGCGGCGCTTGGCGTTATTCGGCTGGTGCTTGAGAATGACTGCGCGCTGCCATTGTTGAAACTTATTAACAAAAGTGTGTTTGAGGCAAAAACCTCCATCGAAAGCGTGGATAAACCCGCTGAGGCACCCGCAGAACGGAAAGAGATGCCGCGGGATGTACAGGAGATTGGCGCAGACCTGCTCGCTTTCCTTCACGACCGGCTTAAAGTTTATCTGCGCGACCGCGGCCTGCGTCATGATGTGATTGATGCGGCTTTGGCGATTGACGGGGCGGATGATCTGGCACTCTTGGTGCGCCGGGCTATGGTGCTGCAAGAGGCGCTGGACACACCCGAAGGGCAGAACTTGGTGCAGGGTTTCAAACGGGCCAACAACATCCTCACGCAAGCCGAAGAGAATGACGGGGTGGAATACTCCTTTGGCGCGGATCGCAAATATGCGGAGGGGCCTGAAGAGATCGCGCTCTTTGATGCTTTGGATGCCGCTGAAGCGGACATTGAGGCCGCGATGCAAGCGGCGGACTTCGCAACGGCGGTGGCGGCGATGGCGCGTCTACGTGCTCCGATTGATGCGTTT
Organism: uncultured Rhodobacterales bacterium; assembly: GCA_964459535.1. Classification (GTDB taxonomy): domain Bacteria; phylum Pseudomonadota; class Alphaproteobacteria; order Rhodobacterales; family Rhodobacteraceae; genus JBCBCP01. The sequence goes on along the minus strand of CAYWNJ010000626.1, from coordinate 239 downwards.
TTTGAAGCGGTCAAGATCAACGCGGACGTCGCAGTGGTTCGGCGTAATAGGCTAAACATGCTCAGCCGTATCCGCGTGATTTGTCGGCGGGTTGCGGACCTGACCCAGGTAGAGGGTTAGCATCTGCCCGCCCTCGCCAAACATAGTCTCAAAAATTCTGTGGATTTTTGCTCTTTCATTTCTGTGTATTATTGCGATTACGTCTCAGCCCATACGCGCGGAGGAAGCAACCCCTCCCG
>CAYWNJ010000625.1:0-1744 GCA_964459535.1 uncultured Rhodobacterales bacterium | reverse complement strand
GGCGCGCTGCGCTTCGGCCTGGCTTGGGTAGCGATGGCGCAGGTTCAGCGCAGGAGTACCGCGTCCCGCGATGGCCTTGTTGTTGGTGGCCATGTCGCGCGCGCCCCATTCGGCGATGACCGAGGCGTATTTCCTGCGCCCTGTTAAGGTCCAAGATCCGCGCGCCATTTGGCTTTGATGGATTTTAAAGACAGGCAGCGCCGAGCCATCTGCCGCCTTGCCGGTCCCGCGTTTGGTAAAGAGTAAATACCCGCCCGCTGGTTTGGCGAGCGCGTCGAGGTCATTGGCGAGGCGCGTGAGAAAGGCCAAGTCGCTTTCTGAGGTTTGCGCAAGATAGCCGTAGAAATGATCCTTGAGCTCCGCGCTTATGCTTGCCTTCAGCCCATGCTCCCCGGCGATCTTTGCGACAATGTCTTGCACCGTGACATCGCGCCAATGCCGGGTCTTGCGGGCGCGGATCTCGCCCAGCATATCGGCAGCTTTGGCGCTGATCGCGAGCGTTGCGGGCGCGATCTCACCGCTCACCTCATCAACAACATATCGCCCGATCTCGACTAGATCGCCAACAAACCCAAGCGCGATTTGAAACGTCGCGCCGGTGGGCGGTACTGCAATGGCATAGCCGCGATCATCAAGCTGAAGCTCCGCCGTATCGGATTTGATCCCAGCCTCATCAAGGATCGTCAGGCTCACCAGGGGATCTTGCAGCGTCGCTGTGATATCCACCCCATCGGCAAGGATCTGATAGGCGATCTTCATGACGTCCCCCAAAGCCGGATCGGTGCGCGGACGGCCACCTCTGGCAAATCCGGCAGGTCAATCAGAATGCCCATGGGCAAAACCGGCCCGAGCGCGGTAAGCCCCGGATTGGCTTCATAGACCGTAATGACCTGATCCTCTTTGCCATAATGGGCCTTGCCGATCGCATCGCCCATGTCGCCCTTGATGGTGCGGTAAAGGCTCATAGCACCGCCCCAAAAGAGGCCAAGCTGTCCGCGTCGGCCCCGTAGCTTTACAGCGCCATCGAGAACTCGATCTTGCGCGATGCCCCATCGCGCAGAAAGTAGCTCTTGCGCTCTTCAACGCGCAGAATGGCCCAGCGTTTCCACACCCAGCCGAGCCCATCGACTATCATCATCGGTAGCCCGGTATCTGCCTTCATCCACCAAAACTGGATTGCTCCGGCGCCGAGCTGGCCGACCTGCAACGGCGGCGATTGAAAACCGCCAAAATCCACGACCGCCCGCGCCGCGCCAGCAACAACCGACACGACACGGCCGACACGCACAACATTTGCAATCCGGCGATCCAGCTCAGCAAGGGCTTGCGATATTAGCCCTGTCCTCCGATTTGCGTATAATCCGCCACATGCTCCGCGCCGATCTGGGGCGCTTGCGAGACGTAGAGCGTCACACCCAGCGGGGCGACTTCCGGCTCAAAAAAGCTAGTCGGCTGATCCCATGTCACCGCCCAAAGCGAAACGCCATGATCCTTGGTGCGCGCCGAGACAAGCGTGTGCATCTTAACGGCGCGCGCCTGGCCAAGCGCCGGACTGTCCCAGGTTTGGCAGGGGATAAGGGATAAGAGCTTTTGACAGATATTCGCGGCGCGGATACCGGCGCGCCACCTGCGCAACCGGAACACCCGGCACACGCGTTTGCCGACAAATCGAGCGCTTCTCATCATCCGACCAAAACCGCTTCTTCTGCCCCTTACTCTCAGCCATAGAGTGAACAATGATGTC
>CAYWNJ010000624.1:0-1758 GCA_964459535.1 uncultured Rhodobacterales bacterium | reverse complement strand
CGGTGAATACGTTCCCGGGCCTTGTACACACCGCCCGTCACACCATGGGAGTCGGTTGCTCCAGAAGTGGGTATCCTAACCTTCGGGAGGGAGCTTACCAAGGAGTGATCGGTGACTGGGGTGAAGTCGTAACAAGGTAGCCGTAGGGGAACCTGCGGCTGGATCACCTCCTTTCTAGGAGTTTTGCGGAAGTTCTCTTCCGTAACTCATAGGTCACACCCACATACTGGGCTCCCTTCGGGAGAGCTCGGTGGCCATTCTGTATTTTCCGCTCCAGTTTTCAGGGGGCGGCGAGCTTCTTGACATCTGAAGAGGTTTTGAACACGCAAATTGATTCGACAATCAAAGTCGTCGAATCAATCTTCCGAGTGCACTGTGGACTGTAGGTCTGCCTCGAGGGTCACCTCGAGAACGGCATGCAGTACAAAGTGAACAAAATCGAAGTTGAGTCGAATGTTTCAAGCGAAACCTTGGATTCAACCCACATTGCACCAAAAGAAGTCTGGTAGTGCGGCGTGACTCGAGGCGTGTCCTTTGGATACGTCTGGATCGATCTCGCAAGGGATCGTTCCAAGTAGGTCAAGCTACTAAGGGCGCATGGTGGATGCCTAGGCATCAGAAGGCGATGAAGGACGTGGTTAACTGCGAAATGCTACGGGGAGCTGTACGCGAGCGTCGATCCGTAGATGTCCGAATGGGGCAACCCAGCAGGCGTAATGGCCTGTTACCTTGCACTGAATACATAGGTGTAAGGAGCCAACCCGGGGAAGTGAAACATCTCAGTACCCGGAGGAAGAGAAATCAAACGAGACTCTGCTAGTAGCGGCGAGCGAATGCGGATCAGCCCAAACCATCGGGGCAACTTGATGGGGTTGTGGGAGCCCGACGTGGGATTCGTGGAAGCTAGGAAAACGATCTGGGAAGGTCGGCCATAGAGGGTTAGAGCCCCGTATCCGAAAGCAGAAACGACCCTAGGGAATTCCCGAGTAGGGCGGGACACGTGGAACCCTGCCTGAAGCTGGGGGGACCACCCTCCAAGGCTAAGTACTCTCTGATGACCGATAGCGAACTAGTACCGTGAGGGAAAGGTGAAAAGAACCCCTGCGAGGGGAGTGAAAAGAATCTGAAACCGTGCGTCTACAAGCAGTTGAAGTACTATGCCCTTCGGGGAATGTACGACAGCGTGCCTTTTGCATAATGAGCCAACGAGTTGCGGTATGCGGCAAGGTTAAGCCGATAGGTGTAGCCGAAGCGAAAGCGAGTCTGAATAGGGCGAATTAGTCGTATGCTGCAGACCCGAAGCCCAGCGATCTATCCATGGGCAGGTTGAAGCGCGGGTAAGACTGCGTGGAGGACCGAACACACCGAAGTTGAAAATTCGGGTGATGACCTGTGGATCGGAGTGAAAGGCTAATCAAGCTGGGGAATAGCTGGTTCTCGCCGAAATATATTGAGGTATAGGGTCGATTGTTTACCGCCGGGGGTAGAGCACTGAATGAGCTAGGGGGACTACCATCTTACCGAACTCAATCAAACTCCGAATACCGGTGAGTTCAGATCGGCACTCAGGCTATGTGAGCTAAGTTTCATAGCCAAGAGGGAAAGAACCCAGACCGTCGGCTAAGGCCCCCAATTCTCCGCTAAGTGGGAAAGGATGTGGGAGCGCTTAGACAGCCAGGAGGTTGGCTTAGAAGCAGCCACCCTTTAAAGAAAGCGTAACAGCTCACTGGTCGAGCGAACCTGCGCCGAAAATTCAAC
>CAYWNJ010000623.1:0-1762 GCA_964459535.1 uncultured Rhodobacterales bacterium | reverse complement strand
GTTTCGTTGCTATATGCTCCAAGTTCTAAGCTAAGTGGGGCTTGTCCTGCGCAGGCGCCCAAAGACACCAACATGCTTATGGCGAGGAAGAGACGTACCATTTTTGGACCTCTGCTCTCTTATGTTTTTGCTCGATTGATGGCGAGTATAGGCAGAAATTGTGGCACAAATCGGGCAGGCTTTGCAAAAAACGACGATCCTACTCTGTGTTCTGCGCTTGGCGCCAGCGTTTCCACGCATCGGGCGTATCTAAATCCGTGCGCGCCCGCTCTCCTGCAAGACGTATAAGCGGCACAGACGTAAGGGCGTCGAGAACGCTGCGCCCTCCGCTGTCACCGCTGAGCGCGCATAGATCAGTAAAGAGCGGCGCTGCGAAAACGATGGGATGCCCCGGCAGACCCTCTTGCGTTGCACCGCGCCAGGCAAGCCCCTGCCCGCCTTGCGCGACAGCGCACAGATCCGCCGTTGTTAAATCCGGCATATCTGCGAGCAAGACCATCACATGAGAGGTGTTCGCTGGTAAGGCCCGGATCCCCGCTCTCAGCGACGCACCCATCCCGGATCGCGCGTCTGGCACAGGGATGGGCTGCGCTCCCCCCGCGACGGCATAGCGGGGATGTGGCGCGGGCGGCAGCGTTACGAAAACCTGCTTTGAAGCCGCACGCGCCGCCTCAATGCGATCAGCTAAAAGCGCCCTGCCCCGCACCTGCTCCAAAAGTTTGTCCCGCCCGCGCATCCGCGTAGACGCCCCCGCCGCCAGAATGAGGATGGGGAAAGGGACACTCACCCCCGCATCCGCGCGCCATCCGCGTCAAAAAGCGGCGTTGTGATGAGCCGAGCCGGGCGCATCTGACCAAGAATTTCGATCTCGACCGCCAACCCCTCTTGAATGCGCTCGGTCGGCAAAAACCCTTGGGCGATGGAGCGGCCCGCGCTATGCGCATAGCCGCCCGACGTGCAAAATCCGACAACCTGGCCATCCAGCCAAATTGGCTCATAGCCATGAACATCTGCATCCGCTGCATCCACCTCAAAGGCCATGAGCCTACGGCTTGGCCCCGCTGCGCGCTCGGCTTCTGCCGCGGCACGTCCAATGAAGTCCGTGTTCTTTTTAAAACTGATGAAGCGATCCAGGCCCGTCTCCGCAGCGGTATAGTCGGGCCCAAACTCCAGCAGCCACCCGCCAAAGAACTTATCGAGCCGCAGCGACATCATTGCGCGCATCCCAAAGGGCACCATGCCATGGGGCCGCCCGGCCTCCCAAAGCGTCTGCCAAAGCTGGCGCTGCGCCATCGGATCGCAGTAAATCTCAAAACCCAAATCGCCGGTATAGCTCACGCGCTGCACCAAGCAGTCGGTCATCCCCAGCGTCAGGGGTCGGACATCGAGAAAGGCGAAATCCGAGATATCTGCACATGTCGCAGCCGCCAGCACCTCCCGCGCTTTTGGCCCCGCAATCTGAAAGCCGGTGCGGCGGTCCGAGATATTCTCGACCTGCACGCCGTCCGCCGCGTGCTGCTGAAACCAGCGCATATGGTAGTTCTGCGCGCCATAAGAGGCGGTGAGTTGAAAGCGCTCTTCATCCAGGCAAGAGATGGTAAAATCCCCGATAAGCTTACCCTTTGGACTAAGCATTGGTGTGAGCGAGAGCCGCCCCTGCCCCGGCACACGCCCCGCCATAATCCGGTCGAGCCACGCCCGCGCCCCCGGACCCGTCACCAGATATTTGCCGAAATTATGCACCTCGTTGATACCGACGCCT
>CAYWNJ010000622.1:0-1776 GCA_964459535.1 uncultured Rhodobacterales bacterium | reverse complement strand
CCGGATGTCTACCCCGCTGGTCGGCTTGATCGGGATAGCGAAGGGTTAATGGTCCTCACCTCGGACGGACGGCTGCAGGCGCGTATCAGTGACCCGAAATTTAAGCAGCCTAAAACCTATCTGGTCCAGGTCGAAGGCAACCCACACCCGGACCAAATCGCCGCCCTATGCAGCGGCGTTCTATTAAAGGACGGTCCGACCCGGCCGGCAAAGGTGCGTCGCATCTCTGCCCCAGAGCTTTGGGAGCGTGACCCGCCGGTTCGATATCGCAAAACGGTGCCCGACGCTTGGTTGGAGATGATCTTGACCGAAGGGCGAAACCGGCAAGTGCGCCGCATGACCGCCCATGTTGGACTGCCCTGCCTACGCCTGGTGCGCGTGGCGATTGGAAGTTGGCGCTTGGATGGGCTGGGCCCTGGAGAATGGCGTATGCTAGAGCCGGATAGCAAACCTACCCCCAGCGGTAGTTGAAACTCACCGTCAGCCGTTCTTCCTCGGCCATGTTGATCGGCACCTCATGCCTCAGCCAGCTTTCCCAGAGCAAAATCTCCCCTGGTTCCGGCTTGACATAAACAAAGGGACGCAGCGCCTTTGGAGCATCCTTACTGCGCGGCGGCGCAGCCATCATCATCGGCAGGCGGGGATCCTCAAGCTTGAGCGCCGATGTCGCCTCTGGCATCGCGACATAAAGCGTGCCTGAAAGCGCCGAATGCGGGTGGATATGACCGGAATGGGAGCCACCTTCGGGCAAGATGTTGATCCAAATGTCCTCGAGCGTCAGCGCTTTACCATCAAGATCAAACGCCAGCGCCTCTGCAAATGCCGCGACATGGGTGTCCAGCGCCTTGACCACATCGGCAAAAATTGGAAAGCGCCAGGGCAAATCGGTCAGCGAGGCATAAGAGGTATAGCCAGGATAGCCATTCTCTTCGCACCACTGATGCCCTGCCTCGTCATCTTCGGCTATCGCATAGCACGAGGCTTCAAGTTCGCTCAGGTCAATGGAGCCAAGTGGTGCCCTATAAAGCGGGGTTGCGAAAAGAGAAACGATATCAGCCATGGGTTACGAGCCCCCTCCTTTGGCGAAAAGGCCAATCTCTGCCATAGTCTGAGGCAGGAGGGGTTTACAAGGGCATCGAAGCGGCCTAATAGCCCGCTACTCAGGATCTCCACGGGAATCAGGGTAACGCTTTGGCGGCTCTCCCGTGATGTGGAAAGGATTAGGCGATGGACGCCCAAGAATTGCGCGATATGACGCCAGACCAGCTGCGTGAAAAGCTGGCCGATCTTAAGAAAGAAAGCTTTAACCTACGTTTCCAGCAAGCCTCGGGCGCGCTGGAGAATGCCGCACGTATGCGCTCTGCGCGCCGCGACGTGGCGCGGGTTAAGACGATTTTGAACGAAAAAGCCCAAGCGGCCGCGGAATAAGGAGCGCGATCATGCCCAAGCGTATTTTGCAAGGCGTCGTTACCTCTGACGCAAATGCTCAAACCGTCACTGTTTCGGTCGAGCGCCGCTTTACCCATCCGGTTTTGAAAAAGACCGTACGGAAGTCCAAAAAATATCGCGCACATGACGAGAACAACACGTTCAAAGTCGGCGATGCGGTGCGGATTATCGAATGCGCCCCGCGCTCGAAAACCAAACGCTGGGAGGTTCTTGAGGCGTAGGCCAGGCAAAGAACCTCCTCCAATCGAAACCCTGGGGCCCGCGGTCCCATAGGTCGGGAGAAACCATATGATCCAGATGCAAACCAACCTGGATGTAGCTGACAAT
>CAYWNJ010000621.1:0-1784 GCA_964459535.1 uncultured Rhodobacterales bacterium | reverse complement strand
CATAGACCTCCATCGCCTTTTGGTTGCAATAGTCCTGATCCGTGTAATCCGTGTAGCGGCGCGGATCGACCGCCCACATATCCCATTCGGTTTGGCCCTCGGTGATCCACTCGGCCAGAACCTTACCCGCGCCACCACCTTGCGTGATGCCAAAGGTAAAGACGCACGCCTCATAGGCATTCGGCACCCCAGGCATGGGACCGACAAGGGGTAGGCCGTCCGGCGCGTAGGGGATCGGGCCGTTGATATTGCGCTGAACACCGCCGGTAGCCAGGATTGGCACGCGCGCGCAGGCGTCCTCAATATACCACTCCAGACGCTCTAAATCGTCGGGGTAAAGCTGAAAGCTGAAATCCTCGGGCATCGGATCATCGGGATTGACCCAATGGGCCTTGCAGTTACGCTCGTACGGGCCAAGATTGAGCCCATTCTTGTCCTGGCGCAGGTAGTAGGAGCTGTCCACGTCCCGCAAAAGCGGGATTTTACGGCCATTCGCTTCGCTCCAGGCTTTGAGCTCTGGGATCTCTTCGGTCAGGAAATACTGATGCGACATGGTCGCCATCGGCACCGTGCGCCCGCCATAGGGCTTGAACCACTCGCCCACACGCTGTGCGTAGTAGCCCGCCGCATTCACAACCTTCTCGCAGCGAATGTCGCCCTTAGGGGTGTGAACGATCCACTCGCCATTTTCGCGGCTCACTCCGGTCGCGGGGCAAAACCGTTCGATCCGCGCGCCCATATCCCGCGCACCTTTCGCCAAGGCTTGGGTTAACTGCGCCGGGTCAATGTCACCGTCATCGGGGTCCCACAGCGCCCCCGCGAGATCATGGGTTTCGATGAAGGGATAGGCGTCTTTGAGGTCGCCAACCTGCATCATCTCCAGATCCATTCCCTGGTAGCGTCCCATTGAGCAGGCGCGCTCAAACTCCATCATCCGTTCTTTCGAATGCCCCAGCCGGATCGAGCCCGTTACGTGGTAATTCATCGGATAATCAACCGCCTCGGCCAGCCCCGCATATAGCGAGAGCGAATAACGCTGCATGTTCATAACTGCCCAAGAGGTGCTGAACGACGGGCAATTCCCCGCCGCGTGCCAGGTCGAACCCGCCGTCAGCTCGTTCTTTTCTAGTAGCACACAATCGGTCCAGCCTGCCTTGGCCAGGTGGTAAAGCGACGACGCGCCAACGACGCCCCCGCCGATGATCACCACACGCGCGGTGGTTGGAAACTCAGCCATGTCTTAATCCTCCCTTTGCGGCACACCGTCCGCGATGTCGTAATAGTCGCCCTTATCCGCAACAAAGATATGCCGCTGAAGCGCAAGATCCGTCGGCCCATCAATCGCGCCGAGTGAAAAGCTCATCTTGTCCTCGTCATTATGCTTCCAGAACAGGAAGCACCCGCAATGCGCACAAAAGCCGCGCTGTGCGATATCGCTCGCCGCAAACCAGCGGACCGCGCCGGTAATTTCAAACGCGCTGACCGGCGCCTGTCCCGACGCCCAGTGGTGCCCGGTTTGCTTGCGGCACTGACTGCAATGACAGGCCGTCGCGCGATCCTCTGCCTGCACCGTGAAGGTGATGGCTTGGCAATTGCAGCTCCCTGTCAGATGCATGACCACTCCTCCTCAATAAACCGGCGGCGCGATCACCCAGATCGCAACGCAGGGCTCTTGATACGGATTGGCCCAGGTAAAGGGCTCGCCGCGCACACGAAAGCTGTCGCCGGGGCGAATGGTAAAGTGACGCGTGCCGATCACCAGATCGAGCTTACCTTGCAAAATG
>CAYWNJ010000620.1:0-1785 GCA_964459535.1 uncultured Rhodobacterales bacterium | reverse complement strand
AGTCCCGCAACGCGTCATTCATCGCATCTTTCAGCGTTCCGCGCCCGGAGGTGACGGGGATCACTTCAGCGCCAAGCAGTTTCATCCGAAAGACATTGGGCGCTTGCCGCTCAACATCATGCGCGCCCATGTAAACGACGCATTGCAGGCCAAACTTGGCACACACCGTGGCTGTGGCGACCCCGTGCTGCCCGGCCCCGGTCTCGGCAATAATACGCGTTGTGCCCAGACGCCGGGCCAAGATGATCTGACCCAGCACGTTGTTGATCTTAGGCGCGCCGGTGTGGTTCAGCTCGTCCCGCTTCATATAGATTTTTGCGCCGCCAAGATGCTCCGTTAGGCGTCCTGCAAAATATAAGGGGGAGGGCCGACCGACATAATGGGTCCAAAGATCCTCCATTTCGGCCCAAAAGCCTGGGTCGTTCTTTGCCTTCTCATACTCCTCCTCAAGCGAGAGGATTAGCGGCATCAGCGTTTCTGAGACAAAGCGCCCGCCGAATTGGCCAAAGCGTCCGCGCTCGTCCGGGCCGGTCATAAAGGAGTTAAACAGATCGTTCATTCTTGCACCCCGTACTGTCTCATCCGACCTAACCGGGCCGGGCCCTATGGTAAAGAAGTCAATCAGACTTTTTCCACGCGCTTGCCAAGCCTTCTTATCTCTTTTTCCGGCGTTTCACGTTTCCGCCGCGCTGACCCGGCCGCCCCGCAGTCGAGCGCCCCGAGGCGAGCTGCGCCTCGTTGACGGCCTCTTCGATCACCGATTGACGGGCCATTGGATCCTCGGCAACGGCGAGATCCACCGCCTCGAGTCGCTTGACCTCATCCCGCAGGCGCGCGGCCTCTTCAAACTCCAAATTCTCCGCAGCTTTGCGCATGTCCGCGCGCAGACCGTCGAGCACCGCTTGGAGATTGCCGCCATGCTTGGTCTCAACCGTTGCGGTGACCCGGTTCATGTCCACGTCGCCTTGATAAAGACCGGTTAGAATATCCTCGACATTCTTTTTGACCGTCTCCGGCGTAATCCCATGCTCTGCATTATAGGCGACTTGCTTGGCGCGGCGGCGATCTGTTTCGGCAAGCGCGCGCTCCATCGAGCCGGTGATGCGGTCGGCATACATGATCACCCGGCCCTCTGCGTTCCGCGCCGCGCGGCCAATCGTTTGAACAAGGCTGGTTTCCGAGCGTAAGAACCCCTCTTTATCCGCATCCAGAATAGCGACGAGACCGCATTCTGGGATATCAAGCCCCTCACGCAGCAGGTTGATACCGATCAGCACATCGAACGCGCCAAGGCGCAGGTCTCGCAGGATCTCGATCCGCTCAAGCGTGTCGATGTCCGAGTGCATATAACGGACCTTGATCCCTTGCTCATGCATATATTCTGTAAGGTCTTCTGCCATCCGTTTGGTTAGTGTCGTGCAGAGTGTGCGATAGCCCTTTGCGGCGACCTTTTGCACTTCGTCCAAAAGATCATCCACCTGCATCGAGACGGGCCGGATCTCCACCTCTGGATCTATCAGCCCGGTTGGCCGGATGACCTGCTCGGTGAAAACACCGCCTGATTGCTCAAGCTCCCAGCCCGCCGGGGTTGCCGAGACAAAGACCGATTGCGGGCGCATCGCGTCCCATTCCTCGAACTTCAGCGGGCGGTTGTCCATGCAAGAGGGCAGGCGAAAGCCATGTTCGGCCAGCGTGAACTTGCGCCGATAGTCCCCCTTATACATCGCACCGATCTGAGGCAACGAGACGTGGCTTTCGTCCGCAAAGACGATGGCGTTGTCGGGG
>CAYWNJ010000619.1:0-1789 GCA_964459535.1 uncultured Rhodobacterales bacterium | reverse complement strand
GCATCTTGCGCGATGGCTTGAAGCGCTGGGTGCGCGCCCTGGCGTTCAACGAGGCCGTGCGCTCGCTGCGGGCAAGCGGGCCGCGCTGCAAAATGTGAGCGCCGCCCAAGACGCCTTATTCCGTAAATAGGTCCGATTACACAGCGCCGATTTAAAGGGAGGATTGGGGCTCCGTTCCAGAGCCCCAATTTCAGAGGCGCGAGACGTCAGGCCGCCTGCGCAAGGTTTCTCAGCACATAATGCAGCACGCCACCATGCTCGATATACTCAATCTCAATGGCGGTATCGATCCGACATTTCAGCGTGATCTCTTTCGTCGTGCCATCTGCATAGGTGATGCTGCATGGCACCTCTTGCAAAGGCTGCACGCTGTCCAGACCAGAGATCGAAAGGCTCTCATCGCCCGTCAGCCCCAGAGAAGCGCGCGTGTCGCCGCCCGTAAACTCAAACGGGATCACGCCCATGCCAACCAGGTTCGAGCGGTGGATACGCTCAAAGCTTTCCGCAATCACCGCCTTTACGCCCAGCAGAGCCGTGCCCTTGGCCGCCCAATCGCGCGACGAGCCTGCGCCATACTGCGCCCCGCCAATCACAACCAAAGGTGTGCCCTCGGCCTGATAGGCCATCGCCGCATCATAGATTGAGCTCTGCGCACCGTCCGGCCCTTTGGTAAAGCCGCCTTCGACCCCATCCAGCATCTCGTTCTTAATACGAATATTGGCAAAGGTGCCGCGCATCATTACCTCGTGATTGCCGCGCCGCGAGCCATAAGAGTTGAACTCACGCGGGGCGACCTGGCGATCTGTCAAATACTTCCCAGCAGGCGTCTCCGCCTTAAAGCTGCCTGCGGGCGAGATATGGTCGGTCGTGATCATATCCCCAAGCAGCGCCAAAACCCGCGCGCCGGAAATATTCGAGATCGTGCCCGGTTCGGCCCCCATATCCTGGAAATAGGGGGGATTTTGCACATAGGTCGAGGTGCTGGGCCAATCATAGGTCAGCGCATCGGTGGTCTCGACCCCTTGCCATTTCTCGTCGCCGGTAAAGACCTCAGCATATTTCTCTTGGAAGGCCGCGCGGGTGACGGTTTGCTCGACCAGTTCCGCAACCTCTTGCGTGCTGGGCCAGATATCCTTGAGGAACACATCATTGCCGTCTTTGTCTGTCCCCAGCGGCTCTTGCGTCAGATCAATGTCGAGGGTTCCGGCCAAGGCATAGGCCACCACGAGCGGCGGCGAGGCCAGGTAGTTCGCGCGCACATCAGGCGAGATCCGACCCTCGAAATTGCGGTTGCCCGACAGGACCGATGTTGCGACCAGATCGCCCTCGGCAATCGCTTTGGACAGCTCGGGCTGGATCGGCCCGGAATTGCCGATACAGGTTGTGCAACCATACCCGACGAGGTGAAAGCCAATCGCATCCAGATCGTCTTGCAGCCCCGCCGCCTCAAGATAGGCGCTGACCACCTGCGAGCCAGGCGCGAGCGATGTTTTCACCCAAGGTTTGCGGTTCAGGCCCAATGCCGCGGCCTTGCGCGCCACCAGGCCCGCACCGATCATAACATATGGGTTCGAGGTATTCGTGCAGGAGGTGATCGAAGCGATCACAACCTTCCCACTTTCCATCGTGTAGCTCTCACCCTCGACCGCAACCTCTTTGCCCATCGGGCGCTGAAACGTCTCTTGCATCTCACGGGCAAAGGCCGTCTTGGCATCGGTCAGAGCCACATAATCTTGCGGGCGTTTGGGCCCCGAGATTGCAGGCACAATCGTGCCCATATCCAGATGCA
>CAYWNJ010000618.1:0-1798 GCA_964459535.1 uncultured Rhodobacterales bacterium | reverse complement strand
ACGAGGCGCGCGAGATCACCCGCTATATCGTCAATATGCTAATATTCCTGGGACTTTTAGGCACATTTTACGGGCTGGCCACCACCGTCCCGGCGGTCGTTGACACAATCCGCAGCCTGGCCCCGCAAGAGGGCGAAGAAGGTGTAGAGGTCTTTAACCGACTGATGACGGGCCTCGAAAGCCAGCTGGGCGGTATGGGTGTTGCGTTTGCCTCGTCCCTGCTGGGGCTGGCCGGATCGCTTGTGGTCGGCCTGCTGGAGCTATTCGCGGGGCATGGTCAGAACCGCTTTTACCGCGAGCTTGAGGAATGGCTCAGCTCGATCACCCGCGTTGGTTTTGCCTCAAGCGATGAAGGCGGGGCAGAGCCAACCACAATGGCCGGCGTTGTCACGCATCTCGCCGAGCAAATGGACAGTTTGCAATATATGTTCTCGCAATCCACGGCCTCCCGCGCCGGGGTTGATGAGCGGCTTGGCACTCTCATTCACAGCATCGACCAAATGACCCGGCAATTGCAGGGCGGCGATGGTGCGGCTACCGCGCTAGAACGGGTGGCGCAGGGGCAAGAGCGTCTGGTTGCGCTGATCGAGGCGCAGGGGACGGCGGACGGCGACGGCATCGATGCGGAAAGCCGGATGCGCTTGCGGTCAATTGACGTCCAAATGCTGCGGATTCTCGAGGAGATATCAGCGGGCCGCCAGGAAAGCATGGCAGAGCTGCGGACCGATATCGCGGCACTCACGCAGGCGCTCAGTCAGCCTCGGACGAAGCCGCGCCAGGTTCGCGTCAAGCAGACAAACAAGGGTGACAGCTAATGGCGCTGTCGCGCCGCACGGGGCAACGCTTTCAAGGCTCGATTTGGCCGGGCTTTGTCGATGCGATGACCGGGCTCTTGTTGGTGCTTATGTTTGTTTTGACCATCTTTATGGTGGTGCAATTTGTGCTGCGCGAGACAATCTCGGGCCAAAAAAGCGAGTTGGATGAGCTTTCGGGCGAAGTCGCTGCCCTTGCCCAAGCTTTGGGCTTGGAAGAGCGGCGGGCAAACCGGCTTGACGCGCGGATTGGCGCGCTGACAGCGACGTTGAATGACAGCGAGGCGCAGGTTGCTGCCCAGGCGTCGCTAATCAGCCAATTGACCGCCGAGCGCGACGCGCAGGCGCAAGAGCTAGACGCGGCGCAAACTCAGATCACCGCCTTTGAAGCCCAAGTCGCCACGTTGCTGGCCGAACGGAACGACGCGCGCGAGAATATTGCCGCCCTAGAGACAGAGCAGGCGCGCTTAGTGTCCGAGCAGGAGGCGCTGAACCTGTTGCTGGCCCAAGCACGGGACGAGATTGACAGCCAGGCCGAGGCCGCCCGGCTGGCCGCCTCGCGTAGAGAAGCGCTTGATGCGCTTATCGCGGATTTGCGGGCGCGCAATGCGGCGGCGGAAGGGCAGATCGAAACTCTAAACCGGGGCTTGAGCGCCGCCCAAACGGCGCTGTCGGATACCGAAGCTGATCGCTTGGTCGAAGCTGCCGCCGCCGAAGCGCTGCGCGAACGGTTGCGAAATGCGGATGCAGAACTGACCGCAATGACCCTAGCGCTTGATGCACAACGCCAAGAGGCCGAGGACACGCTAACACTCTTGGCCGCTGCCCGCGCCGCGCAAGCAGATTTGGACGAGCAACTGCTCGCAGCGCTTTTGCGCGCCGATCAGTTGGAAGCTCAGGCGCAAAATACAGCCGAAGCGCGCGCAGCAGAGCAACAAGAGACGGATCGGGTAACCGCTCAGCTCACAGAGGCGCTACTGGCCATT
>CAYWNJ010000617.1:0-1798 GCA_964459535.1 uncultured Rhodobacterales bacterium | reverse complement strand
CCGGACAAGTCTATGGCGGTTGGTCCATTTAAACGCGCCCGCCGCCGCCCGCCGCAATGTCGCCCACCATTATGATATCTCTGATGAGTTTTATAAGCTCTTTCTGGACGCGGATATGCAATATTCCTGCGCATATTTCGCCACTCCCGACATGACGTTGGAAGAGGCTCAGATTGCCAAAAAGGCAATAATCGCGCGAAAATTGCGGATCGAGCCTGGGATGCATGTGCTCGATATTGGCTGCGGATGGGGCGGCATGGCGCTGACCCTGGCCCGAGAGTACGGGGCGGAGGTGACGGGTATCACTTTGTCCGAGAACCAATTGGCCACGGCGCAAGCGCGCGCCAAAGCGAAAGGCTTGGAAGACCGCGTGCGGTTTCAGCTTGAGGACTATCGCCGCGTCAAGGGACAGTTTGACCGCATCGTGAGCGTCGGCATGTTCGAACATGTCGGACCGCGCAACTATCAGACATATTTCTCCAAGGTTGCGGACCTTCTGGGCCCAGATGGCATAGCCTTGATCCACACGATCGGGGCTTCCGAAGCGCCAAAGGCCAACCCTGCTTGGATCAACAAGTACATTTTTCCGGGCGGGTATATCCCATCGCTGAGCGAGATTGCGCCAGCCATCGAAAAGGCACAGCTATGGCAACTTGATATTGAAATTTGGCGGCTGCACTATGCGCGCACGCTTGATCACTGGATAACCCGATTCGAGCAGAACCTAGACACAATCCGCGCGATGTATGATGAGCGCTTTGTCACAATGTTCCGCTACTACCTGACGATCTGCAAGATCGCGTTTGAAGAGCAACCTCAGGCGGTCTATCACTTGCAACTCGGCCATAAAGTAGACGCGGTGCCGATCACGCGGAACTATCTTTACAGCTAGGTTTTGCTTATGCAGCACGCATCCAGCACCGCCGGAGTTCGCATTAGGCTTTCCGGTGCCGAGCTCATTGCCCGCGGCTCTGGCGCGCTTTATTGGCCAGAGCACGCGCTCTTATGTGTCTCGGATTTGCATTTGGGCAAAGCGCAGCGCCCCGCGCGGCTCGGCGGTGCGACGCTGCCGCCTTACGAGACCAAAGAGACGCTTCACCGCCTTGCCGCAGAGATCGACGCAACGGGGGCACGCATAATCGTCTGTTTGGGCGATAGCTTTGACACGCTTGAGGCGGCGGAGGCGCTGCAAGACGAGGATAGGCTGTGGATCAGCCGCTTGCAGGCCGGGCGGCGTTGGATCTGGATTGAGGGCAACCACGATCCGGGGCCGATTGAGCTTGGCGGCACCCATCTGGCCGCGTTTGAATGCGCCCCGCTAACCTTTCGCCACATCGCCGACGCGCAAGAGCGGGGCGAGGTTTCGGGGCATTATCATCCCAAAGTGCGCTTGCAGACCCGCGCGCGCACCCTGACCCGCCCGGCCTTTCTGTTCGATGCGGCGCGTCTCGTCTTGCCCGCTTTCGGGGCCTATACGGGCGGGCTTTATAGCGATGCGCGTGCGCTCTTAGACTTAATGGCCCCCGATGCGCAGGCGGTGCTGACGGGCCCTGTGCCAAGACAAGTGCCGATGCCGCGCTGAGTGATTTCCTGTTTTATAGCGTTTCGGCTTGAACCTGAGACATAATTGGCAGCGAGCGGATATTGCCACAGCGCACAAAGCCAGTTGAAAGCCAGACCGCGGGATGGCAATTGCGACCTCAATTCTGCGCGATTTATGGCGGCAACCATGGCGCGACACCCGAGCGAAGCGCCAAGCTTAGCCCAAAAGCCAGCCCGGGGGGCGGTCTGGCTTTCG
>CAYWNJ010000616.1:0-1804 GCA_964459535.1 uncultured Rhodobacterales bacterium | reverse complement strand
CTTCGCGATGATCCGGGCGGTTGTCGTCTTTCCGGTGCCGCGAATGCCCGTCATGATAAAGGCTTGGGCAATGCGATCCGCATCGAACGCGTTTTTCAGCGTGCGCACCATCGCGTCTTGGCCGACGAGATCCGCAAAGGTCTCGGGGCGGTATTTACGGGCAAGCACTTGATAGGCTTGCGCTTGGTCTGCGCTCGGCTCTGTCATGCTGTAATCTCCGCCTTCCCTAACCGCTTCTGTTTAGTCATATCCAAGCGCGAGGTCTATCGCCTCTTGGGGCTTGCGGCGCCCGGCCACCAATGCTTGGGCTTGATGCGCCCGCCGCGCCCTCGGTCCAGCCAGAGCGCGAGTTTACGCAGCGGCGATAGCGCAAGGCGCAGCCAGAGGCGGTGGCGGCGCTTGGAGAAGTCCCGGTTAAACGGGCACACGCGCATGCAAATCGCACAATCCGTCGCGAGTTTGGCCCAAAAGCCAAAGCATTTATGCGCATCAGAGGTCCATTTTCGTACCCCTTTGATTGCAGAGGCATCTGCCCCGCTCACTTGCGGGGGGCCAAAGGGCAGCGCACCAACCGGACACGCCTCCGCGCATTTTGTGCAGATATCGCAGAACTGGCGCACGCCGCGCGGGCGCGGTGGATCATGGGCGAGGGGCAGGTTGGTGAAGATCTTGGAAAAGCGCAAACGTGGGCCGAACTCTGGCGTTATGACCATTTGGTTACGCGCATATTCTCCGAGCCCAGCCTTGATCGCATAGGGGATCACAAGGCCGGTATCGTTCATCGACGCGACGGCCTCATAACCGAGGTTGCGAATGTAGCTGGCCAGTTGCAACGCGATGGCCGCCTCATGGCTATATTCTCGCCCCGTCGCCGCGCCTGCCAGCGCCGAGGGATAGGTTGCCACCAGCGCCGGATCCATCGCGTGGCCCATCACAATGACGGAGGTCAGCCCCTCCGGCAACCCAAGCGGTGCCTCCCCCATATCCGTCGTATCGACGCGACTTTGATAGAGCCAGCGCGTGTCCAAGTCGGTGATCCCACAAAGATCCGCACCGAAGAACTTGGCCACATGCTTGATCTCACGGGCCATCTGCGCCGGATCTGTCATCTCGACCTTTTCCGGCGCGATCAGGCCCAGCGGCGAGAGCGGGGCCTGAAAGCCCTCCCGCCGCCCCTGGCCCGCATGCAGGTCGGTGAAATGATCCGAGATCGCCCAGGACGCATTGCGCAGGGCAAAATCGCGCTGCGTAAAGCCATCGCCGCGCCGAGGCACCGCATCCATGCGGTAGCTGGCAAAGAACGCCTCGGTTTGCTTGGACTTGACCTTTGGATCCCAGAAGGCCCGCGTGAAAATATCGTTCCGCTGAGTAAAGCGTTCGAAGGCGTCCGTTATCTCTATCCCGGCCGCGGCATCTTCGGGCCTTTGGCGATAGGCGTTTTTGCGAGAATGCTCCATGAAGACAAGCTTACGCCGCTGAAAGGCAATTGCAAATCTCGCGCCAGCCGTCCTAATGGCAAAAAGACACGCGATCAGGAGAATATCTATGCGCATCGGGTTTATTGGGCTTGGCAATGTCGGCGGCAAACTGTCGGGCAGCCTCATTCGCAATGGGCAGGAGCTGCACGTGCATGATCTGAGCGCCGCACTTGTGGCCGAAAAGGTCAGCGCAGGCGGCATTGACGGGCAAAGCCCTGCTGCGATGATGCGCGCCTGCGATGCGGTGATCACCTGCCTGCCCAATCCTGCCGCCTCGGCGGCGGTGCTGGAGGCCGACGACGGACTTCTCGCGGGAATGAGCGAGG
>CAYWNJ010000615.1:0-1809 GCA_964459535.1 uncultured Rhodobacterales bacterium | reverse complement strand
GGCAGGTCGTCAATCAGCGCTTGAGCGCCCGAGCCACCCGCGCGCTCGCCCTCTTCAAGCTGTTTGAGCACGTCGCGCGCCCGAGCGATCACGGTCGCAGGCAACCCGGCAAGCTGCGCGACTTGCACGCCATAGGATCTATCCGCCGCGCCTTTGCGCACTTCATAGAGAAAGACGATGTCGCCCTTGAACTCGCGCACCGCGACCGTCGCATTCTCGATATGGGGCAGCTTTCCTGCCAAGGCGCTTAGCTCGTGATAATGGGTCGCGAACAGGGCGCGGCAACGATTGGCGCCTTGAAGATGCTCCAGCGTGGCCCAAGCGATTGAGAGGCCATCATAAGTCGCCGTGCCCCGGCCAATTTCATCTAAGATGACAAGCGCGCGGTCATCGGCTTGGTTCAAGATTGCCGCTGTCTCGACCATCTCAACCATAAAGGTTGAGCGCCCGCGCGCCAGATCGTCAGAGGCCCCAACGCGCGAGAACAGCTGGGACAAAACGCCAATTCGCGCCGCGCGCGCGGGGACATAACTGCCCATCTGCGCCAAAACCGCGATCAAGGCGTTCTGGCGCAGATAGGTCGATTTGCCCGCCATATTCGGTCCGGTCAGCAGGCAAATCCGGTCCTGAGAAAGATCGCAGTCATTGGCAATAAACCCAACCGCGCTTTGGGACTTGAGCGCCGCCTCGACCACCGGGTGGCGACCACCTTTGATGTCAAAAGCTCGGCTATCTTCCAGCGCAGGGCGGCACCAGTTTTCGGAGACGGCAAGCCCCGCCAGCGCGCTGATCACATCAAGCTCCGCCAGCGCGCGGGCGCAGCGATAGACCGCCTCCGAGTCCTTCAGCACATCCGAGCAGAGACGGTCAAAGATCTCGCGCTCCAGCCGCATCGCTTCGCTGCCCGCGCCGAGGATCTTGGCCTCTAAGTCCGACAGCTCCAGCGTTGTGAATCGGATTTGGTTAGCCGTCGTTTGCCGATGAATGAACTGCTCCGAAAGCGGCGGCGAAGTCATCTTCTCGGAATGGGTCGCAGGTGTTTCGACAAAATAGCCCAGCACGTTGTTGTGTTTGATCTTGAGCGAGGTGATGCCCGTCACCTCGACATAGCTTTCTTGCAACCCCGCGATGACGCTACGCCCTTCGTCGCGCAGACGCCGCGCATCATCTAGATCTTCCGAAAATCCGGGCGCAACCAGCCCGCCACTGCTGAGCTGCACAGGGGGCTCAGCGCTAAGCGCGTGATCCAAAAGATCAATCAAATCACGATGGCCGGTTAGGTTACGTGCGGCCTCTTGGATGATCTCACCCGGCTCCGGGTAAGCGAGGCGCCCAATCCGCTCAGACGCGATTAGCCCGTCCCGAATGGCGGAGAGATCCCGCGGCCCCGCGCGCTCCAGTGCAACACGCGAGAGCGCGCGATCGAGGTCGGGAACCTGCGCGAGCTGGTCCACCAACTCACCTGCCAGCTCAGAGTTTTCAATGAAATAACTAACCGCCTCTTGCCGCTCTAAGATCAATCCAAGATCGCGGGAGGGCGCAGAGAGCCTGTTTTCAAGCAGGCGCGCCCCGCCGGCTGTCTTTGTCCGGTCAATCGTCGCCAAGAGTGAACCTGCCCGCCCGCCACCCAGCGCGCGGGTGAATTCAAGATTGCGGCGCGTTGCTGCATCAATTTGCATATAGGCGCGCAGGCTTTCCCGATGCGGTTTTGTCAGGCGCGGCATCCGTCCCTGCTGCGTCAGGTGTAGATAGTCGATCAGCGCGCCCATCGCGCTCAGCTCAACCCGCTCAAAGCTTCCAAACGCATCG
>CAYWNJ010000614.1:0-1811 GCA_964459535.1 uncultured Rhodobacterales bacterium | reverse complement strand
CGCCCATGCGAGCGGGGAGACGTGTGAGAGCAGGCTTTCCTGGTCGTAAATTCCGCACATGATGGCAGCGATGCGGCGCTCGGTGCCGAAAATTTCTTCCCATTCCTGCGAAGGGCGCGTTAAAAAGGCCGCTTTCATCGCATCCGACACCCGCTGGCGATCTGCATCACCGACCGGATAGTTCCTCAGCGACCACGCGGCGGGCCAATCGGCCTGATCCAGATAAGCGTCAAAATCGGGCAGCTCGGCTAGCAAATCGTCCAAGCCTAGCGCTTTGAGAACCCGCGCCGGGTGGCTCTTGATTGATCCCGCGACCACGTAAAATCCGCGCCCATCCGCGCATTCATAGGTGCGATAGAACGGATCAAGAAATTCCGAAAGCGTTGCATAGCTTAGATCATTGGGCAGCCCGTCGCGCGCGCGGCGCTCCAGCTCTACCTCGCGGGGGGATTTATAGCGTTCGGGATAATCCTCGATCTGTTCGTAATTATAGACCAGCCCCTCAAGCAAGGCAGAGGCCAGCGGCACCTCAATATGATCGCCCCCTTTCCCGAGTGCAAAGAGGACCGACATTGCCCCAAACGGAGCGCCATAGGCCGAGGCCAGCCCCAGCGGCGTGAAGGATGGGTTAACGCCCATCAGCCGCCGGTTCAGCCCCATATCGGTGAATTGGCCCGTGCGGGCTGCGATCACGGCCTCCCAAGCCGCTAGGCCCGCGAATTCGGGATCGCCCGAGGCAAAGCCTGGCATCGACAAGGAAATGATCCCCGGATTGGCCGCTTGCAGCGCCGCTGGCCCGAGCCCAAGCCGGGCCATCACGCCGGGCCGAAAGTTCTCGATCACCACATCGGCGCGGGCAGCCAGCGCCAGTGCGGTTTCTTGGCCAGCTTTGGTCTTGAGATCCAGCTCAAGCACCTGCTTGCCGCGGGAGAGCATGTCAAAGGCCGGATCCCGCCAGCGCGGACCGCCAGGCGGGTCAATGCGGATAACCTCGGCGCCCAGATCGGCAAACATCATCCCAACCAAGGGCCCGGCGAGATACTGGCCAAAATCCAGAACGCGGAGATGAGAGAGGGGTCTGGGTCGCATAAGCTTAGACCTTAAGCCGTGCATTTGCCGGATCTTGCGGCGCGTCTTCAAGAACCGTTGCTCGGACAGGCTTTCCCAATATGGAAACGGTCAAGGGGGTTCCCGGTGCGTGTGCCGCGTCTTTCAGAAACGCAATCGCAAGGGATTTGCCGATTGTGTGGCCGTAAGCAGCGGAGGTGATCGACCCAACCAAACGATCCTCCATAAACACAGCCTCGCCGATCAAGGCGTCGGTCTCTTCCCCGTCCAGTGCCAGCAGCGCGATTTTGCTGGAGGGCGTGCGCGCCAGCATCGCATCCCGGCCGACGAACGCCTTTTCCGTTCGTGCAAACCGTTCCTGACCGACATCTTTATGGCTGGCATCATTGGCCAGCTCATGGCCGCCGCGATAGAACTTTTCGATCCGCAAACTATCAAGCGCTTTGCTGCCAAAAGCTCCGATATCGTGGCTTTGCCCCGCAGCCCATAAGACCTCCCAAAGCTCCCCCAACCGGGCATTCGGGGCGTGAAGCTCATAGGCAAGCTCTCCGGTAAAGCTAAGCCGCAGGGCCTCCACCGGGATTCCCGCCACTTGGAGCGATTGGGCCGCAAGCCATGGGAAGGCGTTTGTACTCAGGTCCGCCGTGGTTAGCGCTTGCAGCAAGGTGCGGGCTTGGGTGCCTCTGCTGACTCCTCGGGGACCGCGGGCTCGGGATCGGGGGCGGTTTGGGCGACGTTCGCCG
>CAYWNJ010000613.1:0-1843 GCA_964459535.1 uncultured Rhodobacterales bacterium | reverse complement strand
TGGGTTTCCTGCTGAAAAACACCCTGGGATGGGAGGGGCCGCTGGTTCAGATTGTAATTTTAGTCCCAGGTTTGGCAGTACTTTTCTATCTTTGGCGGCGCAAAGCCGACGAGAAGCGTGCCGAGACCGAAGTAAATTGGCGCGATACCGCTCGGCTGGCGCTATTTGGGTCGTTTGCAGTGCTGGGTATCGTGATGACGCAAACCACGCCGCAAGGTAGCCCCCCTTTTTTCATTGGCTTTGTGGTTTTTGTCATCGCGTTGATATTTATCGTACCAGCTTGCATCGCGCACATGAACAGGCACATTCCCAAACGGCCACGGGCTTCTCAGGTTAGGGGAGACCGTTGGGGTGCTTTGGTAACCTTGCAAATCGCGCTTATCGGGGGCCTTCTGGATTTCATCGACATTTTGAGCTTGTCCGGTGCCCAAGTTGGCTTTGCCGCAGCGTGCACGGGCGTTTTGGTCGGCATCTCAGTCCAAGCCTGGGACGAGTGGCAAGCGGCGCGCTAAAGCGTCCGCCCCTTAACCTGAGGTACATCGCCCCGAAAATATCTCCCGCGCAACGGAGACCGTTGCGCCGCGCCGTTCCGCCCCCACGGGGCGGCGCGATTGCGCCTCCCCTCGGAACGGCGCTATCTGAATGACCGAGCGTGCCTCAGGTTAAAGGTCGAACGCTTTAGGCGCCCCAGCCATCCTCCCTTGCGGAATCCGTTGCGAATTGGCAGGACAGCAGTCAGAGCATCAGCGAGGGCCCTATGAGCTTTGACGAGATTATCGACCGCCGCGGCACACATTGTGTGAAATGGGATATGATGGAAGCGCTCTATGGCGTGCCTCAAGATCGCGGCCTTGCGATGTGGGTGGCGGATATGGATTTCCGGCCACCGCAGCCCATTCTTGATGCGGTTCAGAGCCAAGTCGATCATGGGATCATTGGCTATTTCGGAGATGACAGCCGCTATAAGGCGGCGATCCAGTGGTGGATGGAAACCCGCCATGGCTGGCACATTCAGCCCGAGTGGATCTTTACCACCCACGGCTTGGTGAATGGCACCGCTATGTGCGTCGATGCGTTTACGAAGCCTGGCGATGGGATTGTGCTGATGACCCCGGTCTATCACGCCTTTGCCAAGGTTATCCGCGCGGCGGGGCGCCAGGTGGTGGAGATGGAACTCCGCTTGGACGACGGGCGTTATGAGATGGATTTCGAGGCCTGGGACGCCGCCATGACAGGGGCCGAGAAAATGCTGGTTCTCTGCTCGCCGCATAATCCGGGCGGGCGGGTCTGGACGCGGGCAGAGCTTGAGGGCGTTGCCGCCTTTGCCAAGCGCCATGACCTGATCCTGGTCTCTGATGAGATTCACCATGATCTGCTCATGCCGGGCCAGACGCATGTGCCGATGGCGCATATCGAGGGGATCTCGGATCGTCTGGTGATGATGACCGCGACGACAAAGACGTTCAACATCGCGGGCTCACATTCTGGCAATGTGATTATTGAGGATCCGGGTCTACGCGCGAGTTTTGCCGCGCGGATGATGGCCCTTGGCCTTTCGCCCAACTCATTCGGTCTTTTCATGGCAACCGCCGCCTATTCCCCCGAGGGTGCGGAATGGGTAGACGCGCTTTGCCTTTATCTTGACGGGAACAGACGCCTTTTTGACGATGCGGTAAATGCGATCCCTGGGCTGCGCTCTATGTCGCTTGAGGCAACCTATCTGAGCTGGGTGAGCTTTGAAGACACGGGCATGGAACGACCTGAGTTCACGCGCCGAGTTGAGCAGGAGGCGTGCATCGCAGTCAACCACGGACCTACCTTTGGCAAAGGGGGAGAGGCTTGG
>CAYWNJ010000612.1:1332-1846 GCA_964459535.1 uncultured Rhodobacterales bacterium | reverse complement strand
AATGTCATAAATCGCATTGGCCCCCCAATCCATTGGGTCGGACGCCCGGCAACGCGGCCGGCTGCCGCCGCCCCATTCGTCCGTGAATAAGACTTTGGTGCCGTCATTGTTGAACGTGGCGGAGTGCCAATAGGCGAATTTCTGGTCCAGCACCGCGTCGATACGCGTTGGCTTGTATGGATCCGAAATGTCGAAGATCACGCCATTTCCAGAGCAAGCGCCTGCCGCCAGTTGCTTTTCAGGGAAGACAGTAATGTCGTGGCAGTGATCCGTCCGGGAGCTGCGCTGTGTGTCTTCACCATGATCGCCGCCTTGCCAGAGGCCCGCAATTTGACCGGACTCAGTGTCCATAAAGACGGTTGGGCTCTCGACGATGCGCGATTGCGATGGATCCGCCACCGGGATTTCGATCACATCAATGCGGAAGAGGGCAGTGCGATCATCGCCAGGGACCTCGCCGATACAGCCCGCAAGCTCTTCTTCTTCACGGATTGAGGAGGGTCCAGAATTGTAG
>CAYWNJ010000612.1:0-1291 GCA_964459535.1 uncultured Rhodobacterales bacterium | reverse complement strand
CCTGCAACCACGGAATGCGTGTGCGACCCACGGCAGGTCTGAACCTGACCGACTTGGCGGGGGAGACGAGGGTCAGAAATATCGAAGATGCGCAAACCCCGGAATCGATCGGCACTGACCTCATCCGCGATGCCCTGGCGGCCACAATCGACCCGGCCACGCGTTTGCTCGACTGACATGATCAACAAGTCGCCGACAATCGACACGTCGCCTTGGCCCCCTGGGCAGACCACGGAGCTGATCAGATTTGGCATGCCGTCATCAGACAGGCGATAGATATTGAAGCCGTGATAATTACCGACAATCATCATATCGCCAGAGAAGGCCATATCGGTATTGGAGAAGCTTAGCAGCGGCGAGCGTGCGCCCCACTCGGTTTCGGCATTGCTCTGATCATCTTCGCGCGCCGTCTCTTCAGCTTCCATTGCCGCGTGATCATGCTCGCCATGCCCTTCATGATGCATGTGCTCGTCCATGTCTGAGTCGGCAGCAGCGTCGTCTTTCTTCGGTTCTATCACCGGGGGCAAGCCAGCTGGATTTTCAGGGTCAAAGAAGCCAGGAGGTTTTGGCAATGATGCTACTAGGGTCAGGTTTGAGATGGCTTCGCCCGCATCTCGAAAACCCGCTGATAAACCGCCGCGTGGATCACTCGACAGCCCGGCGAGCATGTCATTCATCCGCTCAATTTCGGCCGTTTGATCATTCACAATGTCGTTCACAAACTCGAATAGAACCGGGTCATATGCAGAGCCAGGTTGCTCTAAGAGATCATTGACCATGGTCACCGCACCTTCATGGTGGGTGACCATGAGAGAGAGAAAGAGCTGGTCAAAATCTGTGCCTTGAGATGCCGCCAATTGGGCCATTTGCTCAGGTGTCGCCATGCCCATCATCTCATGTGACATATGCGTGCCATGATGAGCGTGGGCGCCGGGCACCTCTTCGCCACGGGACGAAAGCCAGCCGCGCATAAACTCGATCTCATCGGCTTGGGATGCGTCAATCCGGCCCGCAATATCGACCAAGTTTTGATTATTGGTGCGCTCTGAAACCAGCGCTGACATTTCGACGGCTTGCTGATGATGCGGGATCATGTCCTGCATGAAACGGACATCGTCCAAGGAATAGCTATTTTGCGCAATGATCGCGGCTTCACTCGCGCTGAGCGTCTTTGCCGGTTCGCCAGGCGCGCCCGGTTGGACAATGGCGGCGGCCTGCGCGGTGGCGGCGCAGCCAGACAAGATCAGCGCCGCAGCGCACTTCGTTCTCGAGGGTATGCCTCCGCCTGAGA
>CAYWNJ010000611.1:0-1855 GCA_964459535.1 uncultured Rhodobacterales bacterium | reverse complement strand
TAGGTTTGGCGCGCTCTGGGCGGCCGTATGGTCTGCGGGCTATGGCTAATCTCCTTGGTTGCCAGTGTTTGCGGGGCTAATATGCCTCTAATCGGCCAATTTTTCAACTGACTCATTGTTTAGAAGCAACCGCGCATACACGTCGAGCGTCGCGGTTTGAAGCCGTTTTTTGCTGTAATTTTCACGAATATGGGCCTGTCCGGCCTGTCCCATGGCGGCGCGGGCCGCTGGTGGCAGGCTGACCAGGGTCCGAATACAGGCGGTTAAAGCCGCGGCTGAGCCAGGTTCGGCCCGGGTGCCGGTTTGGCCTTCAATCACGGTTTCGCGCTGGCCGCCATGATCGGCGACGATGACCGGCTTTGCCATAGCCGAGGCTTCCGCAGCCACGCGGCCAAACGCTTCGGGGCGCGTTGACGGGGCAAGGACAATGTCGGCAAGCGCATAGGCGGCGGCCATGTCTTCGGTATGGCCGACAATTGACACGGTGCCGCCGAGTTGATGCGCAATAATCTGATCTTCCAATTCGCGGACATAACGATCGCGCCCTTGCGCATCGCCCGCCAGAATCAAATGTAGTTTTGCCCTTTCGCTGGTCTCCAAGGCGCCCAAGGCATCAATTGCCACAGATTGGCCTTTCCAGCTGGTCAGGCGTCCGGGCAAGACAAGCCGCAAACGAGTATCGTTCGGGTCGATCTCCCAAGCGGTGCGAAGTGCGTTGATCTGCTCGTCCGTGACCTTGGCTGGGTCAAATGTTTCAAAATCGACCCCGCGTGGAATGGTGACGATCTTCTCCGCAGGCGTTTCGTGCATCGCCATCACATGGGCAGCAGTCCATTCAGAATTGGCGATGACCAGGTCGCCTTTGGCCATGACCGAATTGTAGCGCTTTTTAAGCCCTGTCTCACCGCTATAGGCGCCGTGATATGTCGTGACAAAGGGAATGCGCGACCGCAGCGCCGCCTCATAAGCGCTCCAGCCGGGTGCCCGCGACCGGGCGTGGATCAGGTCAATCTTTTCTTCGATGATGAGCGCTTCCAGCAGTTTCACATTCTTGCGCAAAGTGAGCGGGTTCTTGCTGGCGGCTTGAAAGCGGATGAGCTGCCCGCCTGCAGCGCGCAGTTTGGGCTCCAATCGGCCACCTTCGCTGGCGACAAGCGCACGCCCGCCAGCCAAAGTGATGGCTTCGGCCATTTCGACTGTGGTGCGCTCAGCCCCACCTGCCGACAAGTCGGGAATGACTTGCAGGATGGCTTTTCCAGTCAGATTGGGCCAGGCCGATTCGCTCATAAGGTGAGTTTGGCTGATTTGACCCGGCATTGAAATGCCGAACTTGCCTTCAGCCGCGACGAGTTGCAGTAGAGCGGGAAGAGGAGGTGGCGGATGGACCACGAAAACTTTGAGTCGCCACAAGGTCGGCGCTTGGCCTATCGAGCAACGGCGCCGCGGACGGGGCTGACCTATGTTTGGTTATCAGGCTTTAAGTCCGACATGACCGGCACGAAAGTGACCGTGCTGGAAGACTGGGCCAAACAGCAAGGGCATGGCTTCCTGGCCTTTGACTATTCTGGGCATGGCGTATCGGGCGGTGCGTTTGAGGAGGGCACAATTTCGGCCTGGCGTGAGGACGCTCTCGCGGCGATCGAAGCGCTGACCACAGGCCCGCTTGTGCTGGTTGGCTCAAGCATGGGCGGGTGGATGGCGCTGCTGGCGGCTCTGGCATTGAAAGCGCGTGTCGCGGCGATGGTTCTGATCGCCCCTGCGCCAGATTTTACGCAAAAGCTGATGTGGCCTGAATTCACCCCAGAACAGCAGGCTGAGATCATGCAACAAGGATTGACCTTGCGCCCTTCAGACT
>CAYWNJ010000610.1:0-1859 GCA_964459535.1 uncultured Rhodobacterales bacterium | reverse complement strand
AGTGATACCCTTCTGGGACATGCACCGTATGATCGGTCTGAGCGGGCAGGGCATCAAAGGCAAAGCGATCAGCTTGCTGCGCCTGCGCAGAGGCGGGCAGCACCCCCGTTCCCAACGCAGCCGCCGCAGAGCCGAACGCCAAAACCTGACCAAGCGCTTGTCTTCGAGACAGCGCGCACGTGATCAAATGATCAAAATCGGTTTCCTCAGGGCGCGGAAAGTGCCGCTCATCCCATTCATCTGCTGTGATGTCAGTCTCAGGGTCCATCGCTGCACCTCAGTTGGGCTAGGGCCACCCAAACGCAAAGTGCTCCGAGGCCCGTTTCCATTGCAGCTAATCTACGCCATACGCACTTAATTCAAAAGCAAATTGGGTCTGCCCGGGACAAGCCGCACAAACCTCCCGAGAAGGTAGTAAAGATCACGCAGCGCGGCGGCGTCCGCGTCTTGTGCGCTTGGGTGTCGCCTCTTCACCCGTGCCGTCGCTGGAAGAGCTAAACGCGCCTAGGGCTTCGGTAACCTCTTCAAGGCTGGGCGGGTGGTCCATCTGCCGTGTATCAAGCGCCGTGCGCATCGCGCGCAGGTGATCAGGTGTTGTGCCGCAGCATCCACCAATGACCCGCGCCCCGCACGCACGCGCCATCACCGCATAATCGGCCATCAGTTCCGGCGTGCCATCATAATGGATATGCCCATCATGTTATTTCGGAATGCCCGCATTCCCCTTGGCAATCAGTGGACGCTCGGTTCCCGTCGCGACAAACCCCTGCACGGTACGCAGCAAATCCGACGCGCCGGTCCCGCAATTGGCGCCAAAGGCCAGGGGCGCGAAGGGCAAGCCATCGACAAAAGCGGCTAAGTCTGCGCTGGTCACGCCCATCATCGTGCGCCCGGCCGTGTCAAAGCTCATCGTGCCGCACCAGGGCAGCTCGGCCCGGGCGAACCCTTCGGCGGCGGCGGCAAATTCCTCGGTCGAAGAGATGGTCTCAAGCCAACCGACATCCGCGCCGCCCGCCTTGAGCCCATCGGCGGCCTCGTGAAACATTTCCACCGCAAGCGTGTGGCTGAGTTCGCCCACGGGCTCCATAATCTCGCCCGTTGGCCCTACCGAGCCCGCCACGATCACGGTGCGATCTGCGGTGTCGGCCACCTCGCGCCCAATCTCCGCCGCAATGCGCGCCAAGCGGTGGGTCTTTTTCTGCGCATCATGCAGCTTGAGCCGCGCCGCATTGGCCCCAAAGGAATTGGTCAAGAACAGATCCGAGCCCGCCTCGACAGCGCCGCGATAGAGCGCCGCGATCCGGTCCGGATGCTGTTCGTTCCAAAGCTCCGGCGCTTCGCCTGCCTCAAGCCCGGCAGCAAATAAGTTCGTCCCCGTCGCCCCGTCCGCAAGCAAGGTTTTTCTCTCGTCCAACAATCTGGGCAATATATGGGTCATGTGCTGCATCCTCTTTACTTACCTTCTTATCTCACGCCGCTCTTTGTGAAGATAGCTCATATTTCTCATCAACTTCATGAGAATTTCGCATGTATGAGCTGTGAAGCGGGGGCGGATCGTGGACCTCTCGGGCGATATCGCCGAGGCCGAGGATCAGCCCAAGCCAGCTTGGCGCTGCCGCATAGCGGGGGACCCAGACCGGTCCGAAAGCGGATTTGAACTGCCTGAGGCCGACATCGCGCGCGCGCGCAACGGCCCAAAAGGTAAGATTGCGCCAAATGGCGTTGTGTGGATCTGGGCAGGCCAAGGTGGAGGCGAGATTGACGCGCGCGATCCCTTCCGCGCGCGCCGCTTCGATGGCAGCCGCGACCAGTGCGTGCATGGTGCCATCTGGCGTGCTGGGAAGCTGGCGCATAATATC
>CAYWNJ010000609.1:0-1874 GCA_964459535.1 uncultured Rhodobacterales bacterium | reverse complement strand
AAGTATAACCGGCCATAAGCATAATGCGAGAAGGCGCGGCGGTGGTCTTGCCAGCTCAGCTCCATCGCAATGTTCAGCGCCCGCGCCGCCGCCCGTCGCCGTTGCGGCAGTGAGGCACCAGGACCCAGCGCGGTCTGCACCGCTTGCGCCCATTCTTTCGGTGTGCGGGATTGCGGGCGCGCGCTTTGGCCTTCACCCGCGGGGTTGATGCGTTTGAGGATTTGCGGCAGGCGCGCCGCGACCTGCGCCCGCGTCATACCCGAGCGCAAAGCCGGGTCATAGTAGACGCGCAAAATGAGCATATCAAAGCCGGTCAGCACGGTATGCACATTGTCGTCGTTAAAGACGCTATCGGGCAGGCGATAGAGGTCATTGAGCGGACCAATCGCTTGTGCCAGCTCTTCATGCAGGCAGTCGCGGATCTCTTGCGGGCTCGCATCGCCGGGCAAGAAAATGGCCAGCTTGTCCCGCTTACGCAGCATCGTCCAATTGATGCGCGCGGAGCGCCGGGCGGCGTTATAGTCCTTTAGCGAGCTCACGCCAGGCACAACAAAGCACGCTGCATGTGGCAAGATCCGCCGAATATCCGACCGGTTCACCGCCTCAATGGTGATATTGGCCGAATTATCCGCTGGCACTTCGGAAATTTTAACGCGCGCCTCGGTCCGCAGGCGGTAAAGCAACCGGTTCAGGTCGCGCCCAAGTGTGACCGAAGGCGTGCCCGTCACACGCACGGTAATGGGTTCTTCAAAGCGGGTCAGAACCGGCAGAGCGCGGCCCGTCTCGAGCATAAAGCTTAGGTCCAGGAAGTCCGTCGCAATATCGGCGTTAGACTTCTGGTTGGCCTGCGGTCTTGGGTTGCCAAAGGTCTTGAGCGCAGGCAGCGCGGGCCCGTCCAGCGCCGCCCGTGTGGCAGGCTGCTGTATCGAGGCCGCAGGCACACAGGCCGCAAGCGCGAAAATCAGGGGCAAGAGGGCAGGGCGCAAAGGCATCACGCAGCCCCCCGATCATAGCGGATAAACGCGGTCTTTTGCCCAATCCGATCATAAAGACGGCGGGCCTCGGCATTATGCTCTTGGGTTAGCCAATAGACCGATGGCGCGCCTGCCGCGTCCGCTGCGGCATAAACCGCCTCAATCAAGGCGCGCCCTACGCCGGTGCCGCGCACCGCAGGGTCGGCGTAAAGATCCTGCAGATAGCAGACATTCTCAGCCTTCCAGCCATGCCGATGAAACAGGTAATGCACCAGCCCGACGGGCTTGCCCTCAACCTCCGCGATCAGTCCGTTGAAATCCTGCGGATCGGTGCCAAGCAGCCGTTCCCAAGCGGTATCATACATCGCGCTTGGCACGCTGGTTTCATAAAAGGCGAGATAGGCCGTCCACAAAGCTTCCCATGCGGTCCGATCAGAAGAAGAAAAAGGGCGCACCAAAGGTGCGTCTGTGCCACTCATGAAATGCGCCTGCCTCAAGCATGTTGAACAAGGGTTTTGTCCCCTCTTATCCTGACTTAGTTAGGAACCAATTGAGGCGAAAGTTGGGCAAAGCGAATCAAAAGCGCGCAGCGGGCGCGAATCGCCGCATCCAGCAGGGCTTAGAAATGGGCCTAAGAGACGGGAAAGACATAATGAGCAACACGATGATCGCGGTAATGACCTTAGGCACCGGAGGCTATGAGCAGCTCAGCGTTCAAACCGTCCCGCGCCCCGAGCCTGGCCCCGGAGAGGCGTTGCTGCAGGTGCGTGCGGCGGGCGTGAATAATACCGAGATTAACACGCGGCTTGGCTGGTACTCCTCTGATGTCACCGAAGCGACGGGCACAACCGCCGAGACCGAGGGGGTCGCCGATGGCGGCTGGAACGCCGCCACGCCCTT
>CAYWNJ010000608.1:0-1884 GCA_964459535.1 uncultured Rhodobacterales bacterium | reverse complement strand
GGTTTGAATCCGGTCCGCGTCAAAACGCACAGGCACGTCAAACTCAAACCCCGCACGGATATGCGCATCGAGATCCGGCGGATGCGAGAACGTCACCAGACCGGTGGTGATATCGACCGTATAGTCGATCCCATCCTGCAACTCGTCCTCTTCCACGCCGATGCGGACGGTGCCTTCAACCGGCTTGGTGATAGGCCGAGCGTAGCTTTGCGTGCCCGAGCGATAGGTCTTGATCAGTGGAAAGACCGCCGCCACCCCATCGCCTTGCGCAATGACTTGATCGTCAAAGCGCGGCGTGGCACTCGCGCGGGAGGATTTATAGTCGGACCAATCCTTCCAACGAAACCCGTAAAGCTGGCCCATGCGCGCCTCAAAAAACGCGATCAGCGTCTCAATATCATCCAGGCTGCGCATCCCCAGCCCCGCATCATAGCGGCGGCGGGAATGGGCCCAGGGCGTGTTGCGTTCTTCGAACCCATTGGCGAGCGTGACCACATCGGTCATCCGCTCGGGTCCGCCCACAGAGCCAAAGCTTAAATTTGCTGGAAAGCGTATCTCGTGAAATCCCATGTCCTAGCCCCTCTTATCGATTGCGCGTGCCACGGCTGAGCGCGCGGCTCATCTGCGCGGCAATCTGGCTTTGGCTGCGGCGAAAGCTCTCGGCATCTGGTGTGTTGATATTCATCACAATGGTCGCGCCGCCCCCGCCAGTGCCACGCACCCCAAGCTTGCCATCCGCGCCGCGCGCCAGGGGCATGATCGCCTCTGGCCCCGCCTCGCCCATCACACCAAGCCCGCCGCGCATCCCAAACGGGGTTGCCCCCGAGACGATCCCGCCGCTCGCAAAGGGCATCACCCGACCTTGGCTAAACGGCGCGCCATCGGCAAAGGGCAGGATGTTCTCCATCAGCCCGCCGATGCTATTGGCCAAGAGCCCGCCGAAGTGATCCGTCAGCGGGCTGATCGCAGCGTCATAGGTCGTCTTGATCATCGCGTTCGCCAGCGTCTCGAACGCGTCCGACAAGGTGGCGCCATCCAGCACCAGATCATCAAAGGCGCGGCGCAGCCCTTTGGTCAGGCCGCGCTCGAGCGTATCGACATCCTTGACCGTCTCGCCCAGGGTCTTGCCAACCCGATCCAACTCGGTGCGAAAGGTCTCGGTCATCACGCTGGTGGTGGCGAGGCTGCTTTGAAGCTCTTCCGCGTTGGCGTCGAGAGCTTTGATTTCATTGCTAATGTCGCGCATGATTGTTCCTTAGGTTTGATCTGGAAAGGCGGCCATTAGCGCCACAAGCCCTTCGGCAAGCATTGGCCCCTGCGCCGCGTTTGCGCCCAGCATCACCCGCAACTCCGCCGGGGTGAGCTGCCAAAAGGTCTCGGGCGGCAGGCGCAGCCCATAAAGGCCCGCGCGCATCAGCGCTGGCCAATCCAGACCCGCGCTCATGGCGTTGCGAACGCCCGCGCCAGCAGCTCCGCCGCCGCTTTGGCCGCCGCCATGGGCCCCCCGGCGATTTCTGCGCTGGCAAGCGCCTCGGCGCTGAGCGGCGCACCGCCCCCGGCAAGACCGGCGCGGAGCAAGGCCAGCACATCCTGAGATGAGAAGGCCGCACTTTCGAACCGCTCGACCAGAGCAATCAGCGACGGCTCGCCCAGCTCGGCCTCAAGCGCCGCCAGCGCGCCCAGCGTTAGGCGCATCACGTGCTCTTGGCCGTTAATGGTCAGAGCCACATCCCCCCGCCACGGATTGACCATCAGAGGGCCACGAAGTTCAGCGCGCCCGCGGAGGCAAGCGACAACTCATAGGTCGCCTCGCCATTATGGCTGCCCGCATATTCCAGCGCAGTGACCTGAAAAGGCCCCTCGACGCTGCCGAAATCCGGAATG
>CAYWNJ010000607.1:0-1885 GCA_964459535.1 uncultured Rhodobacterales bacterium | reverse complement strand
CTGGATCATCGAGTCGCCCTTAACTTCAAGCGCGTAATGTGACCCTTGACCAGAGATCATCTGTGCGGGCACTGCAATCGAATGCGTGTTTTGTTGTAGCGCTTCAATGGGAACACCCGCCGCGATGCGCCCAACAAGCGGAAGGTCATGTGCCTGCGAGGCGTCCACGGGCCGTGCATTTGCGGGTGCGGGACTGTCGGGGCGATCCCCATCAACTACACGCGGTGTAAAGCCGGGCTGCGGGCCAAGATTGTCGGGCAATTTGACCACTTCGATGGCGCGCGCGCGATGGGCGAGGCGGCGGATAAATCCCCGCTCTTCCAGTGCGGTGATCAGCCGATGAATGCCGGATTTTGACCTTAGGTCCAACGCTTCTTTCATTTCATCGAAACTTGGCGGGACGCCATCGCGCTGGACGCGTTTATGAATGAACTCCAACAAATCTCTTTGCTTTTTGGTTAACATGAAGGGTCCTCCGCTTGATCTCAATTTTGTTTTGTTCTATCCTTGTTCACCTTTTGTGTCAACGCCTTTACAAATCCATGACCTCGACCTCCTCGCCCGCCTTTCGCGCAGCATCATGCGGCGGACGGATGATGAGCGCGTTTGACGCGGCGAGAACGTGGAGCAAAGCGCTGTCCTGAGCGCCAGTAACGCGCACCTCTTCAGGCGTGCAGTTGGCGCGCATATAGTGTGCGCGGGGCCCGTTTGCGGGTAGGGCTTCGCTGAGCCGTACCAGGCGGCGTGCGGCGGGGGCGGCGGGCAGGCCAAGCATCACGTCAATCATAGGGCTTAGGAAGACGGTGCCACATACGAGGGCCGAGACTGGGTTGCCGGGTAGTCCAACGAGTGGAATCCCGCCAAGCTTGCCCGCCATCAGCGGCTTGCCGGGGCGCATCGCCACTTTGTAAAAGTGCTGGGCCATGCCAAGCTCTGCCGCGACCGGCGCGACGAGATCATGATCGCCGACAGAGGCGCCGCCGATGGACACGATCAGGTCGGCGGTTTGCGCGAGTGCGAAGGCTTGCTTGAGAGAGGCCGCGTTGTCCCGCGCGATGGGCAGGATGCGCGGATGGGCGCCGCGCGCGCGCAGCAGGGCGGCCAAGCCAAATGTATTGGAGGCAACGATTTGGTCTGGGCCTGGCGCAGTGCCGGGCATGACCAACTCGTCTCCGGTAGAGATCAAGGCGACCTGGGGGGCGCGTGTAACTGGGACCTCTGCGATGTTCATCGCGGCAAGGAGGGCGATTTCTGCGGGCGTAAGCCGACGGGGGCCGGTCAGGGGCGCGCCCTTTACAAAGTCGCAGCCCTTGGGGCGCATGTAGGGCGCGCTTGAGAGGGTTTCGGCCAGGGTGATTGTGTCTGCGTTGCGCGTGACTTCTTCTTGGATCACGACGCGATCTGTGCCTGCGGGCATCGGCGCGCCGGTGAAAATGCGGATAGCTTGGCCAGGTGCAACGCGTCCGGACCAGCCATGGCCCGCGGCGGCTTCTCCGATCACGGTGAACTGCGCGCCCGGTGCGACCTGTGTGCCGAGCACCGCGTAGCCATCCATAGAGGAGGCGGCGAAAGGCGGTTGATCGCGGCTGGCATAGACCGTTTCGGAGAGCACGCGCCCAGCGGCTTGCGGTAGGGCGACGGTCTCGGACGGTAGGGGCGCAACGAGCGCGAAGAGGTGGTCCAGCGCCTCTTCAACCGAGAGTTGGGCGAACTCTATGGTGCCTGTATCGACGGGCGTCCCGCGGAATTGTCGTCGTTGCCAATCCAATATGCAGACTTTGCCATCTGGCAACGAGCACATTTGACAGAAGAGAAACTAGCTGATCAGTTAGTATGGTGGAAAAACTACCTGAATGAGGTTGAACCGCTGGAAATTCCTACTGAT
>CAYWNJ010000606.1:0-1885 GCA_964459535.1 uncultured Rhodobacterales bacterium | reverse complement strand
GTGCCGCCAGCCGCTCGGTATAGCGCTGCTTTAGGTCATTGGCCTTGAGCGTTTCGTGTTTGAGCGTGCCGCCAACGCTTTCAAAATGGGTGATGCGGTTCCGCAGCTCAGCGGGCAGCGTCAACGCAGCACTTGCCTCGACCGCGCCCACTGCAAATGTTGCGCCCAGGCGCGCAAGCGTGCTGGGATTGCCCGCAGGATCCCGGCCTTGGGCGAGAATTTCGATCTCTCGCACCGGACCAGGCCGCGCGCGCAAGGCGTTGAGTTCAATCGCCCCATCGGCATAGCTAACAGGGCGCAGGCCAAGCGCGGAGCCGCCGGTCTGGATCACGCGAACGGGGCCACGCGCTTCAAGCTGCGCCAGTAGTTCTGTGCGGCCCGGATAGTCCAGCCCATCGCTGATCCAAACCGCGCTTTGCGCCTCTGCCGCAGAGATAATCTCTGCGGCTTTTTCCAAGGCACCCGGCTGGGGCTGCCAGGCATTGGGCATAATCCCCGCAAGCCGCGACTCCCAAGCACTGGCTGGCAGAAATGTCGGCGCTTCGGGCTGTGAAAGCTGCAAGAGGCCAACCGTTTGATCCGCAGCGCTCGCGGCGGCAAGCTCGGCCTCCAGCGCTTCGCGTATGTCGGACCAAAGCGGCGCACCGGCCCAACTGCCGTCGATCACGATCAGCAGCGGGCCGCGCGGGCGGGGCTGCTCGCTCTGCGGGTTGAGCATGGGCCCTGCGAGGCCGATAATCAGCGCCGCGACTGCCAGCATCCGCAACAGCAGCAACCACCAAGGGGTGCGGTCTACCACCGCGCTTTCATCGCTCAGCCCCAGCAGCAGCGCGACACCGGGAAAATAGCGCCGGATGGGCGCGGGCGGGACAGCGCGCAGGATCAACCAGAGCACCGGCAGTGCGGTCAGCGCCACCAAGAGCAGCGGCGCGGTAAAGCCGATTGCGCCAAGCGTCATCATCTGCCCTGCGCCTCCAACGCGCGATAAAGCCAAAGCAAGGCGGTCTGCGCCGATGCCTCGGTATGATGCAGCCCGTATTGCCATCCGGTGGCCGCGCAGATCCGTTGCAACGCGTCCTTCCGTGCCGCCAGCCGCTCGGTATAGCGCTGCTTTAGGTCATTGGCCTTGAGCGTTTCATGCTTAAGCGTGCCGCCAACGCTTTCAAAGATGGTTCGCCCCCGAAACGGAAAGCTCTCCTCTGCCGGGTCCAAAAGTTGCAGCACAATCCCCCGCGCCCCGCGATCCGCCGCCTTGGTCAGTGCAAGCTCGACCTCGGTGATATCGCCGAGAAAATCAGACACGAACACGATGCGGGCATGGGGGATCAGCGCCCGGTGCTCGGGCGGCGCATAGTCCTGCGCGGCCTCCTGCGTGAGCATCTCTGTCAAGCGTAGGATCTGTTGCCGCCCCCGCCGCGGGGGCAGGCTTGTCCCGGTCAGTCCGACCCGCTCGCCGCCACGGACCAAAAGCACGGCCAGCGCGAGGCTCAGCAGCCTTGCCCGGTCGATCTTTTCCGGCAGCTTGACGGTTGAGGCATAGCGCATCGAGGCGCCTTGATCGCACCAGAGCAGTACGCTTTGCGCGATTTGCCACTCGCGCTCGCGCACGAAAGCGGTGTCGGCACGGGCCGACCGGCGCCAGTCGATGCCGCGCGCCTCGTCCCAGGGCAGGGCCGGGCGGTACTGCCAGAAATCGTCGCCAACCCCGGCGCGGCGCCGGCCATGGGCGCCCAAAAGCACGGTTTGGGCCAGATGCTCGGCCTCGGCCAGAAGGGCCGGGAAGGGCGCGGCAAGCTCTTCGGCGCCCTGGCGAAGGCGGAGGGCCTCGTTCACGCGGCGGCCTCGACCCGGGTCACGCGGTCAGCAACCTCGGCGATCACATCAT
>CAYWNJ010000605.1:0-1889 GCA_964459535.1 uncultured Rhodobacterales bacterium | reverse complement strand
AGCACGCAATCACGTGATCAACGCGGATCCCAGCCATTTTCTGCGCCGCTTGCAAGGCTGTGCGGATGGCGCGCTCGGTTTCGGCCATCGCGGTTATTTCACCAAAGCGCACTCCGCGCGAGCGGGTCGTCGCGGCACCGATCACGCGAAATCCGGACTGTCCGGCAAGCGAGGCAGAGGCCTCTCCCAGGCGTGCGGTGCCGTCAAATCGTAGCACCAGGCAGGCGATTTTCGAGGTGCCAACGTCCAGGATCGCCAAAACACCGCGCTGCATCGCGAGCTTTCGCATATTGCGCATCGCGCGCTGGTTTTCGTAAAGATCCGTCATAGCCCGTTTCGTTCCAACTTTTTGATGCGCCGCCATTCACGGGTTGCGGAGGGGCTCATTTTTACCGTGGGGCGCGCGCTAAGGCGCATATCGACGCGCTCAATATCTCGGCTAAGCACATCATCGGCCCCATCAAGGGCAATGACGTGCTCTAGCGCTTGCAGGGCACCAAATT
Organism: uncultured Rhodobacterales bacterium; assembly: GCA_964459535.1. GTDB lineage: Bacteria > Pseudomonadota > Alphaproteobacteria > Rhodobacterales > Rhodobacteraceae > JBCBCP01. The sequence continues at coordinate 1,386 of CAYWNJ010000605.1, read as the reverse complement.
CTGGCAGCAAAATGCGTTGGTCTCGGTCAAGCAAAAGATCCCAGCGCCGCTCACTCACGCGCACCAAGCCCACCAGACGGTCGGCGAGCGGCGTGGCGGCGTGAACCAAGGCCAACCCTTCGGCCAAGGCATCATCGACGCCCGCCCCAGCGAGGAGCGGCAAATCGGACCGGGCGCTGCGCAGGGCAATATGCGCCACGGAAACGCCGGTCTTGTCAATCAGGCTCAGCCCGTCACCACGATGCCAGATCGCAACTGGCTGGCGTGCTGTGACATCGACTTGCAAGATACCGCCTGGCCGGATATGTACCGTGGCTTGTTCCACGGGCGGCAGGGCGCGAATGGTCTCGCGCAGCGACGGTAAATCCAGATCAAACGAGCTTTGCGGGAAATCCAAGGCCAGCGTTTCGCGGATCAGCGCATCCGTCTGGGTCGAGGCACCATCTATCGCCATCATATGCACAGTGAATTCGGGACGCGCCTCAATGCTGGCCTTTAGCGCGGCAACCCCGTCTTTGATTTGCTGTTGATGAGCGGCATCAGACAGCCACCACGCGCCAAGCGCCCCCACAACCGACAAAGGTGCGCAGACCTTGAGCAAAAAGCGCACGCCGGGCGTGAGCATCAACCGCTCATAGCGCCAAGCCAGGCGCGAAGGGGAGGGGTCCCTCGGGGCGCGCTCTACCGGTCGCATGAGGCGTCCTCCACCATCCAGCGGCAAAGCTCATGAAAGCTAATGCCAACGATTGCGGCCTGTTCCGGAGTGAGCGAGGTGGGAGTCATGCCTGGCTGCGTGTTTGTTTCAAGCAGAACCAGCCCCTCTGCGCCTTGTGCCTCATCCCATCTGAAATCCGTGCGACTAACGCCGCGACACCCGATGCTGTGATGAGCCCGGAGCGCGTAGTCCATACACAGATCAAAGATCTCCGCGGGCAGCGCGGCGGGCACAATATGGCGTGACCCGCCAGGCTTGTATTTGGCGTCATAATCATACCAGCCGTCTGTCTGGATATCGGTGACGGTCAGAGGCCGATCTCCCAGCACCGATACGGTTAGCTCGCGTCCGGGGATATACGCCTCGACCATGACCTCAGCGGGCATATCATCGGCGAGCTTTGGCGGGTTGTTGGCGTTGCCGTGCACGAGATAGACACCGACCGATGAGCCCTCGTTATTGGGCTTAACCACGTAGGGCGGGGCAAGGAGATGCTCTGCCATCACGGCCTCTTTCGCGGCGATTATGCTTTCGGCAACCGGCAGACCCGCGGCCCGGTAGACCTCTTTGCAACGTTGCTTGTCCATCGCCAACGCCGAAGCCAAAACACCGGAATGGGAGTAGGGGAGACGCAACCATTCAAAGAGACCTTGAACGCAGCCATCCTCGCC
>CAYWNJ010000604.1:0-1891 GCA_964459535.1 uncultured Rhodobacterales bacterium | reverse complement strand
CCGTGGGGGCGGAACGGCGCGGCGCAACAGTGCCTGTTGCGCGGGAGATATGTTCAATGCGAACCTCTCCAGGTTTAAGGTCGGATACTTTACAATGCAGGGCATCGCTTTGCCGATCTATTATAAGGAGTAATGCAGGTTATGACGAACGCTTTGCCGAGCTATTATTTCCGCGTGCGCGAGAATGGCGCGGCGGTGTTTCGGGTGGATACGGAAAATCGGCAGCGTCGACTTGAGATGGATCAGATTGCGGTGGTCAATATCCGCAATGGCGAGATTAAACCGCATGGCGAGCGCAGCCTCTCACCAGATGATATGGCGGAGATTAGGGCTTGGATGGCCGAGCGCTCAGCGCTTCTGGCGGTGCGGGATATGGACGACATTCACCGCACGATTGATCATCTCAACTTGACCACGCATTGGGCCCAAACCAAGGCGAGCAGCGCGCAGCTTGAGGAGGTCACAGACAGGCTGCTGCTGGCGATGCATGACCTGCGCACCGTCCTTTCGCGCAAAAAGGCGGATCGTTTACTCAAGAGCTCAGGCGGCGAAAGCTGATGCCCCAAAACCGGTACATCAGACCAATGGCCGCGCAAGACAGTCCGATCACCAGCCCGAGCCAGACGCCGACGCCCTCCCAGCCGAAATAAAAGCCCAAAGCATAGCTGCATGGGATGCCAATCCCCCAATAGCTAACCGCAGCGAGCACCATTGGCACGCCCGTGTCCTGCACGCCGCGTAAGAGGCCCAGGGCAATGGCTTGCGCCCCATCAACCAATTGGAACAGCGCCGCCACTGCCAATAGGCCGATACCGATAGAGAGGATCTCTTGGCGTGCAGGCTCATCTTTGCCCATAAATGCTGAAATGAGTGTCTCTGGCAGCAGCAGGAACGCGGCGATCGTCACAAGCGCCGTTGTCAGTGACAGGACCGTCACAACATGCGCTCCGCGCGCCATATTTGCCGGGTCTTTCGCACCAAAGGCGTGACCCGCGCGGATGGTCGCGACGTTGCTGAGGCCCAAATGGAACATAAAGGTGATCGAGGCAAGCTGTACCGCAATGCCGTGCGCGGCGAGCGGAATTGTCCCAAGCCAGCCCATCATAAAGGCCGATGCAGCAAAGAGCCCAACCTCGCTGAGGCTGGTCAGCCCAATCGGAATACCAAGTGCGGCAACCTGCCGGAACATCGGCCAATCCGCGCGCCAAAGCCGGACAAAGAGCGCATGCTCCGGCAAGGTCCATCTGCAATATAGAATAACCCCGACAAGGCTCACCATTTGCGTGATGATTGATGCGATTGCAGCGCCAATAATGCCAAGCTCTGGCGCGCCCCAATTCCCAAAAATGAGCGCATAATTGGCGAGCGCGTTGGCCAGCGCAGAGGCAAGCGTGATCCACAGAACGATCTGTGTTCGACCCAATGCGGAAAGATAACTCTTGAGCACCATCACCAGCAGCGCCGGGATCAACCCCCAGCCCGCAACGCGCAAATAGGCGGCTGCATCCTCCGCCACGCCGGGCTCTTGGCCCGAGCGGAGCAGCAGCGCTTTGGACCAGATCAGCAAGGGCATGGCGACGAGGGCAAAGAGCAGCGACAGCCAAAGCCCCATGCGCGTTGCGCGCCGCAGCTTAATCTCGTCCTCCTCGGCGGCAAAGGAGGCGACCAAAGGCATAACGGCCCAGGCAAAGCCCGACCCCATCAAGAACAGGACAAAGAAATAGGTCCCGGCCAGGGTGCCCGCAGCCAATTCATCAACGCCGTACCAGCCGAGCATCAGCGTATCGGTCACCCCAATCGCCATTTGCGCGAGATGACCGCCAATAAGCGGCAGCCCGAGAACCGCGATTGCACGCGCATGGCCGCTGAGTGTCATGGGAGTATGCGTCAT
>CAYWNJ010000603.1:0-1896 GCA_964459535.1 uncultured Rhodobacterales bacterium | reverse complement strand
TGTCCCAACCGCCGCGAATGCCGCCGCAATGCTTTTCGATCAGCTCTTCGAAGGAAATGCTCATCGTCTCTTCGACCACGCAGGGGGTGTTGACATGCCCAGAGACGGCAAAAAGTTTGGTGCCCGCGTTATTAGGGCGTCCAAAGCTCGAAAACCACTCAGGACCGCGGCGCAAGATGGTCGGGACCACTGCGATACTTTCGACATTGTTCACTGTCGTTGGGCAGCCATAAAGCCCAGCCCCCGCCGGAAAGGGTGGCTTCATCCGGGGCATCCCCTTTTTGCCCTCAAGACTTTCCAGCAGCGCGGTCTCTTCACCGCAGATATAGGCCCCCGCCCCATGATGGAGGAACAGGTCAAAGTCCCAACCCGAGCCCGCGGCATTCGCACCAAGCAAACCCGCGTCATAGGCTTCGTCAATCGCGGCCTGAAGCGCCTCGCGCTCGCGGATATACTCACCGCGAATATAGATATAGCAGGTATGCGCATTCATCGCGAAACTGGCGATCAGGCAGCCCTCAATCAGTGTATGCGGATCATGGCGCATAATCTCGCGATCTTTGCAGGTGCCCGGCTCGGATTCGTCCGCATTCACCACAAGATAGGCGGGGCGGCCATCACTTTCCTTGGGCATAAAGGACCATTTCAGCCCGGTCGGAAAGCCCGCGCCGCCACGCCCGCGCAGGCCGCTGTCTTTCATGGACTGGATCACCCAATCGCGCCCTTTTGCGATGAGCCCAGCGGTGCCATCCCAATGCCCACGCGCCCGCGCGCCCGCCAAATCGCGGTCATGCATCCCGTAGATATTTGTAAAGATCCGGTCTTTATCCGCCAGCATCACCTTTTGTCCTCATCCGAGTGGCGCGCGCGCCAAATTGCGATCACAGTCCATAACGCCCAGCCAAACCCGGCGAGCGCAATGAGGTCAAACAGCGCACGGGTTCGGTGAGACCATCCCATATCCGATCCAACGATATTGGCAAGCACCCAAAACACGCCAATCCCTGCAATCCAAAGCGCCAAACGGCGTCCGGCGCGTGCAGAGCCCGACATATCTGGATCCCTACGCATCACCATAAAGCGGATTTGCAAACATGCCCCTAATCTTGATCCGCTTTTGGCGCTGCCTCACTGGGCCCAACATAGCGCCAGCTCCCCTTGCGGCTGGCCAATTCCGCCTCGCCCGCAAGCGCCGTGCTTGGTTTCACCACGGACGTCGGCGCTGCGGGCGTCTCTGCTGGGCTTTCCGGCTCAGAGGGGGCATCATCCGCTTCAGGCTCAGGCTCAGGTCCCGACTCTGCCTCCGCTATCTCCGGCGCAGACTCCTCTTTTGGTTCTACAGGCGTTGTTGGCTCAGCGGCTTGCTGCTCTATGGGTGCGGCTGGCTCTGCCATCGGTTCCGCCGCTGCTGAGGTGCAGAACATCCGGCGCAAAAGAACACCGACGCCAACCAGAACAAGCGCGCCCACAAAAATTGCTGACAACACGCCCCAAGACCACGCCTGGATGGTAAAAACCACCGCAAGCCCCCCGGCAATCGCGGCAATCAGCCAGCAAATCACCGCACAGCCCATCTTTCCAGACATCTCACTCATGCCCCCGCTCCCCTGTCTTCCCCATCTCTAAGCCTGATAGATAGAGTATTTTTCTACGTTTGGGAACTTAAGTCTCGCCGCTTGACACCAGAGCCTTAGCCTGGGTCACCCAATCATCGCGGCTCACGCGGCCCTTAAAGCCTTGCAGGTTTTCATCGACCCAAGCGATTTCATCCGCGCTCCAACTTGCGATCTGGTCGAAATGGAAAAAGCCAAGGCTTTGCAAGAGCGCCGCCAGCTTGGGGCCAACACCCTTAATCTTTGTCAGATCATCCGGCCCACCGTCGCGCGCGGCGCTAAG
>CAYWNJ010000602.1:0-1898 GCA_964459535.1 uncultured Rhodobacterales bacterium | reverse complement strand
CCAGCGCTTTGCCCGTAGTGACGGAGCAGCGCTTGTGTTGCTTCTTCCTTTGCACCTTAATCTCTAGCTCATTTGGAGCGCCCTCATGTTCCGCTTTTTCGAAACACTTATCGACCCCTATGGCCCCTATCCCGAGACGGATACGCCCCCGCAAAAACTCTGGCCGTTTATGCGCGCCTATGCCCGGCCTTTCCATAAGGTCTTTGCCTGGACCGCGTTTATGTCGCTTATCGTGGCGGGGATCGAGATTGGCCTGATCTACTATATGGGCCGCGTCGTCGACCTGCTGGAGGTCGGGCCCGAGCTCTTTTGGCAGCAACACGGGTTTGAGCTGATCCTTGTCGGCATTTTCATCGTCGTCCTGCGCCCGCTGCTGCAAGCGATTGATGTGGCGCTGCTGAACAACGCGATTTTGCCAAATTTCGGCACGCTGATCCGGTGGCGCGCGCATAAGCATGTGCTGCGCCAGTCGGTTGGTTGGTTTGAGAATGACTTTGCCGGGCGCATTGCGAACCGGATTATGCAAACGCCCCCCGCTGCGGGGGAGGTGGTCTTTCAAGTGTTCGATGCGATCTCGTTCTCACTGGCCTACATGATCGGCGCGGCGATCTTGCTCAGCGCGTCGGATCCAAGGCTGCTTTTGCCCCTGTTGGCGTGGTTTGCGCTCTATGGGGCGCTGGTACACTGGACCGTGGTGCGGGTTGGACCGGCCAGCCAGGCGGCCTCTGATGCGCGGAGCGAAGTCACGGGCCGGGTGGTCGACGCCTATACCAACATCCATTCGGTTAAGATGTTCGCGCATCACAATCGCGAGTTGGACTATGCGAAGGACGCAATTGAGAACACCCGCAAGACGTTCCAAGTGGAAATGCGCATTTTCACCAAGATGGATCTTGGCCTGGTCACGCTGAACGGTTTGCTGATCATCGGCGTTGTCGGCTGGTCATTGGCGCTGTGGATGCAAGGCGCGGCGAGCGTTGGGGCCGTCGCCGCCGCCACCGCGCTGACCTTGAGGCTGAATGCGATGACAGGGTGGATCATGTGGGCGCTGACCAGCTTTTTCCGCGAGCTTGGGGTCGTGGCGGAGGGTATGGAGACCATCGCCCAACCGATCACACTGATCGACAAGCCCGGTGCCCAGCCCTTGAAGCTGGATCAAGGGCGGATCGTGCTTGAGGATCTTGGCCACCATTACGGGCGCGCCAGTGGCGGGCTTGCGGGCCTCAACCTTGTGATTGAACCTGGGCAAAAGGTGGGGCTGGTCGGGCGCTCGGGTGCGGGCAAGTCGACCTTGGTGAAACTCCTCCTTCGGTTCTATGATGCCGAGGCGGGGCGTATCCTGATTGATGGTCAGGATATTTCACAGGTCACCCAGGACAGCCTCCGCCTGGCGATTGGCATGGTGCAGCAGGACAGCTCGCTGCTGCACCGCTCGGTGCGGGATAACATTCTTTATGGTCGCCCGGATGCCAGCACCGAACAGGTCGAGAACGCGGCGCGGCAGGCCGAGGCGCATGACTTCATCGTCGATCTGGCCGATCCAAAGGGCAATACCGGCTATGCCGCGCAGGTAGGCGAGCGGGGCGTAAAGCTCTCGGGGGGTCAGCGGCAGCGGGTCACGCTCGCGCGGGTGATCCTGAAGAACGCGCCGATCTTGGTGCTGGACGAGGCGACGAGCGCTCTGGACAGTGAGGTGGAGGAGGCGATCCAATCAACGCTCTATGGGATGATGGAGGGGAAAACGGTTATCGCGATTGCGCACCGGCTCTCGACCATCGCGCAGATGGATCGCATCCTGGTGCTGGATGCAGGCCAGATCGTTGAGGATGGCAGCCACGAGGCGCTGTTGGCCCAAGGCGGGCTTTATGCCGAGTTCTGGGCACGTCAGTCCGGCGGTT
>CAYWNJ010000601.1:0-1904 GCA_964459535.1 uncultured Rhodobacterales bacterium | reverse complement strand
CTATTCAAGAATTCGCGCTTCACTATCGAGCATAATCGGAATCCCGTTTTTGATCGGGTAAGCGAGGTTTGCGCTTTTTGAGATTAGCTCTTGCGCCGCAGCATCATAGCGCAGCGTATCCCCCGTGCGCGGGCACACAAGCGCTTCGAGCATCCGGCGGTCAATATCTGCGCTCATTGCAAGAGGCCCCCCTCGCCCCCGCCACGCAGAGAAAACTCGATCAAGGTCACCAATGTCTCGCGCCGGGTGCTCAAAGACGGGGCTTCTAACAAAGCCTGTTTATCCTCTGGCTCAAAATCAAGCATCATCGAGAGCGAATTCACCAAAAGCTCATCTTCGGCCTCTTTGAGCGTTTTCCAATCGGTGGACATCCCGCGCGCATCGAAATAACGCCCCAAGAGTTTCAGAAAACGCGCGCGATCAAAGCTTGTATCTTTCTCAACACCCGTTTGGTCCCGCTCAAACCCATCCCAGCGGATTTCGCAGCGACGGTATGGGGAAAAGCCCTCAACCTCTTTAGTCACGCGAAAGCGGGAGATCCCGGTCAGCGTCACCAGATAGCGCCCCTCCTCCGTTTCAGAAAACTGCGTGATCCGCCCTGCACATCCAATGACATGCAGCCCATGCCCGTCTCTGCCCTTCACCGAGTTCGGCTGCACCATCCCAATCAAACGCTCGTCCGTTTTCAGAGCATCGTTGAACATCTGCAAATAGCGCGGTTCAAAAATATGAAGCGGGAGCCGGGCGCGCGGCAGCAAAAGCGCACCTGGCAGCGGGAAAACAGGAATAACGTCCGGAAGAGCCATAGCGCGGAACCTAGGTCAGATTGAGCCTTAGGCAAATATCATAGAGCTTAGCCTGCGCCGCCCGTTTAAGACCACCGGATCATTCGGCTTTAGCGCCTCAAAAATCGTGAAAAGCTGAGCCTTGGCCGCGCCATCCTTCCACTCCCGATCCTTACCGAAAAGCGCGAGAAGCTCTTCGACCGCGCCCGCCGCATCGCCGCCAGCGTAAAGCGCTTGGGCCAGATCATAGCGGGCGTCTAGATCGTTCGGATCCGCCTCGACCTGCGCCCGTAGCTCCGCCACCGGTCCGGCATCCGCCGCTTGCCGCGCTAGCGCCAAAGCGGCGGCCGCCGCCTCTAGCGGGGCTTCGGTGCTGATCTCGGCAGGGGCACCGTTCAAGATCGCCTCGGCTTGGTCCAGATCATCCAGCGCGATATGGGCCCGAACAAGACCGGCGTAGGCGGGTGCGTTGTTTGGATCTTCGCCGAGGATGGCGGCAAATGTCTGTGCTGCATCGACAGCCGCTCCGGCTTCTAACATTTCTTCAGCTGCGGCGACCGCCTCCTCAAGACCACCAGACGCATCGCCGCCCGCTGCCTTTACGACCCTGTCGATGAAGGCTTTGATTTCCGATGCGGGCAGCGCCCCCTGAAAGCCATCAATGGGTTGGCCTTTGAAAAACGCATAGACGGTGGGGATAGACTGAATTTGCAGCTGACCTGCGATCATTTGCGCTTCATCGACATTCACCTTGACCATTTTGACCGCGCCCTTGGCGGCGCGAACGGCCTCTTCCAACTGCGGGCCTAGGGTTTTGCACGGCCCGCACCAGGGGGCCCAAAAGTCGACGACAATCGGAACCTCCTGACTGGCCTGCACAACATCGGCCATAAAGCTGGCCTCGCTGCTATCCTTGATCAGATCCGCCTGTGCGGGCCCCGTGCCGAGATTAAGATCCATTGCGCCGTTCCTCGTGCAAATCCTTTGGGCTTATATGCGTAGCGCGCAGGGAAATTCAAAGGTCAAATGTCGCAAAAACCGGCACGTGGTCGCTTGGTTTTTCCCAGCCGCGTGCGGTGCGCACGATGCGGCTGGAATGGGCCTGGGCTGCGATGTCAG
>CAYWNJ010000600.1:0-1910 GCA_964459535.1 uncultured Rhodobacterales bacterium | reverse complement strand
GCGCCCCACAGGCGCGCTCATAAAAGATCATGAGCTTTTCACGTTCTTCAAAGCCCCAAAGCGGCGGGGTCAGCGCGCCGACATCCAGCGCTTGGGTCGTCACATTGAGCAGGTGATTGAGCACACGCCCAATCTCGGAATAAAGCACTCGGATCAGCGAGGCGCGGCGCGGCACCTCCGTGCCCGTGAGCCGCTCAATCGCCAAGCACCAGGCGTGCTCTTGGTTCATCGGCGCGACATAATCGAGCCGGTCGAAATAGGGGAGGTTTTGCAGATATGTGCGGCTTTCCATCAGCTTTTCGGTACCGCGATGCAGCAAGCCAATATGCGGATCGCAGCGCTCTACAACCTCACCGTCAAGCTCAAGAACCAGGCGCAAAACGCCATGCGCAGCAGGGTGTTGCGGGCCAAAATTGATGTTAAAGTTGCGGATTTTCTGCTCGCCCGTCAGCGCGTCTTCAAACCCTTTTGAGCCGTCCATCATGCCGTAACCTCTTGCCCTTTACTTGGATTAGAAAGCGCAAAAACCCAAAGCATCGCAAGCGGGCCTGCATAAGGAATCGCTGCAAAAACGAGTAGCCATGGCGCATACCCGTGGCGCTTTTGAAGGACTCGCGCCGGGATCAAAAATACCAAAATAAAAAGGACGGTCGTGGCACCCCAAAGGAGCGCATCCCCAAGTAAAGCGTAAAGGCTCTCCATCACCGGCGCTCCAACTCTTGCAACTTCATCGCCATGAGCCAAAGCAGCGCGATCGTACCAATTGGCACGACACAGACAAAGGCCCAGTAGGCGCTTAGACCGAAATGCGGGAGTAGCTTAAACATCGGAATAATACTCGCCGCTGCTACGATGATCCACCAAAGAAGCCCCATTACACTCCCCCTACTCTCTTAGCGCAAAAGCCAGGTCCCAACGGTCCGATTGCACAAATCGACCTTTCTCGAACTGGCCTGATCATGCCGCGCCATCCTCTTTCTTTTCATCACCGGGCAAGATGTACTCGGCCCCTTCCCACGGGCTCATAAAGTCAAACTGGCGATATTCCTGCACCAGGCTGACCGGTTCATAAACCACGCGCTTTTGCGTCTCGTCATAGCGAACTTCTGTATAGCCGGTCGTCGGAAAATCCTTGCGCAGCGGATAGCCGCGAAAGCCGTAATCCGTCAGGATGCGGCGCAAGTCGGGATGACCCGAGAAGAGGATGCCGAACATATCGAACACCTCGCGCTCGAACCAATTGGCGCAGGGGTGGACGGGCGTGATTGAGGCGAGCATCGTCTCCTCGCGCACAGACACGCGCAGGCGGATGCGTTGGTTTTGATACATCGACAGGAGGTGATACACCACGTCGAACCGTTTGGCCCGGCCCGTATAATCCACCGCCGTAATATCCACCAAGGTTGAGAAACGGCAGGTCGACTCGGTCTTTAGGAACTCAACAAAGCCAAGGATATTCGCCGGGGCGACATCCATGTTGAGCTCGCCCTGGCTGACATCCCAGCCCAGCACACAATCCTCTCGTTTGGCCGCGATATGTGCGCCCAGCTCGGTTAGGCCCTCAGCTGTCATCTCGGTTGTCCTTAATCGTCGGCGTGTTTTTCCGCTCGGTGGGCAAAGCGGCCGGTAGAGCCAACATGTTCTCAAGCAAAAGCATGAGGTTACCTCACAATCGTTCCAGTGCGGCGCATCTTGCGTTGCAGCTGTAGGATACCGTAAAGCAGCGCCTCTGCCGTGGGCGGGCAGCCGGGCACATAGACATCTACCGGCACAATGCGATCACAGCCGCGCACCACCGAATAGCTGTAGTGGTAGTACCCGCCCCCATTGGCGCAAGAGCCCATCGAAATCACATAGCGCGGCTCGGGCATCTGATCATAGACCTTGCGCAGCGCTGGGGCCATCTTGTT
>CAYWNJ010000599.1:0-1911 GCA_964459535.1 uncultured Rhodobacterales bacterium | reverse complement strand
GTGCATTTCGTCAATGAACAGGATAACCTCGCCCGCCGCATTCACCACTTCGGTCAATACAGCCTTAAGCCGCTCTTCAAACTCACCGCGATATTTCGCGCCTGCAATCAACGCGCCCATATCCAGCGCGAGCAGACGTTTGTTCCGCAGGCTTTCCGGCACGTCGCCATTGACGATCCGAAGCGCCAGCCCCTCGGCGATTGCGGTCTTGCCAACACCGGGCTCTCCAATCAGAACCGGGTTGTTTTTGGTGCGGCGCGAGAGAACCTGCATGGTGCGGCGAATTTCCTCGTCCCGGCCGATGATCGGGTCAATTTTACCCTGCTCCGCGCGTTCCGTCAGATCTTGGGCATATTTCTTGAGCGCGTCATAGCTTTCTTCCGCCGTGGCTGTGTCAGCGGTCCGCCCTTTGCGAATATCGTTTATGGCTGAATTCAACGCCTGAGCCGTCACACCCCCTGCATCCAGCGCGTCCTTTGCACCAGATTTAACCATGCACAGCGCCATCAAAATCCGCTCAACCGGAACAAAGCTATCGCCCGCCTTTTTCGCAAGCCCCTCTGCCTCGGCCAGCACTTTGCCGGTCTTCGCATCCAGATAGACCTGTGCGGCATCGCCGGTCACTTGCGACAGCTTTCCAAGCGCGGTTCCAAGCGCTTGGGTAACCCGCGCGGGAGTGCCCCCCGACCGGGAGATCAGCGCGCTTGCCATCCCCTGATCGTCATCCATCAAGGCTTTGAGCAGGTGCTCCGGCACCAATTGTTGATGATTTTCCCGCGTCGCGATCATTTGCGCGGCTTGCACAAACCCACGCGAACGCTCCGTGAACTTGGATAAGTCCATGGCTTTCTCCTTTTTAAAGCGCCCAGGCTCTGTCCCGCCTGACCTTCAGCACGGCATAGATTTGGGCCTCAGCATTCACATGGGGAGTACCAGGCTTGGGTTCAACCGTCGCTATGCGGCTGATTAGGGAAAAGCGCGCGACACCCTATCGGAACTGAGACGCGTACAAGGCGAGTGCCGCAGCGTTCGAAACGTTGAGCGATCCAAAATTTCCAGCCGCATTGATACGAACCAGCGCGCTCACCACGGTCTTGGTTTTTGACCTCAATCCAGGTCCTTCTGCGCCAAGCACGAGCGCAACCGGACCATTGCCCGTGCTCTTGACAGCCTCTTCAACGGTTTGGTCTGCTTGCCCGTCGAGCCCCAATACAGAATACCCCATTGCTTTGAGCGAGAGGATCGTTTCCGCCAAATTGCGCACGCGCAAGTAAGGTTGCCGCTCCAGCGCACCGCTCGCCGCTTTCGCCAAGGCGCCCGTCTCAGGCGCGCTGTGATGGCGCGTTCCAATCACGGCTGATGCGCCTAAAACCTCTGCCGAGCGGATAATAGCGCCGACATTGTGCGGATCAGTGACCCGATCAAGCAAGATCAGTCGGGGGTTCTGCGGTCCGATGGCGACGTTCTCCAGCGGCCCCCAGTTGAGCGGGTGAACTTCCAGCGCCGCGCCTTGGTGGACCGATCCAGGATCAAACAGACCTTCGAACGCGCGCGGCTCGACCAATTCCGCTTCCAAACCGGAAGACGCAATAGCCTCCGCAAGCTTGCCGCTTGCATTACGTGTCACCAGCAGGCGCAACTTGCGCCGCGCCTCATTGCGCAAAGCGGCTTCGACCGCGTGCAATCCAAAGAGCCAGATCTTCTCTTGGGCAGCGGCGGATTTCATGCGTTCTTTTTCGATCACCCATTGGGGTTTCTTCATGACATATTCCTTTGGCGCGATTCCACCTTGACCGACATGGGAGGCATCGGTATTGCACCCATCACGCTGGGTTAGGGTTTCTCTGTTCTGGCGTAGTGGGCGACAGGCCGCAAGGTGTGGCAGGGGACTGTAACTCCCTCGCGGAGACG
>CAYWNJ010000598.1:0-1913 GCA_964459535.1 uncultured Rhodobacterales bacterium | reverse complement strand
CGCGGTTTATCCCGCCACCCCTCCATCACTGTGCCTTCTCCCACATCCTCTATGCAACGCCCTGGGAGGAAGAGATTGAACTGCGCCTAGTCTATCAAAGCGCACGCTACTCATCGCAGAGAATGGCCATATTCCTTGAACAATACCAGAGCGTGTTGTCTCAACTTGTAGCGAGTCCAGATCAAGCGATTTCCGAGCTTGATCTGAGGAAGGGACGGCCCGACCCGCGCACAGAGCCGTATGCATCAAAACCTTTACGACCCGCGACACGCCAGATTGCGGATTGGGCGGTTAAAACGCCCCAGAAGATAGCCATTGAGGAACCGACAGGCACCCTAACCTATAAGGAACTAGCCGGGCGGATGCAAAGCTGCGCAACGCAACTTGACCACGCGGGCGCGCGTGCTGGCGATGTGATCGCGATTTTTGGCCCGCGCAGCATCGACCTAGTTTGTGCCATTTTGGGTGTGCTTGAAATAGGGGGCGTCGTGCTGACCCTCGATCCTGACCTTCCCGAAGCGCGGCGTCAGGTGATGCTGAGTGAAGCGCAGGCGCGATACGTACTGCACACCGCCGCGCTGACAGGAGCCCAGAGAGGATGGGCGCAATCTACGGGCTTAACCTTGGTTGAAGTGTCTGGCGATGACGCAGAGGGCACTTTCGAGCCTAATCGGTTTGACCCGCCCGATGGGCCGCGCGATCCTGCCTATTGCTTCTTTACCTCCGGCACGACCGGGCGGCCTAAGGCTGTACTGGGCACTGCCGGTGGGCTCTCGCATTTTATTGCTTGGCAAGGTGCGCAATTTGACATCGGACCCCAGGATCGTTCAGCGCAGTTTACGGGCGTGTCGTTTGATGTCGTGTTACGCGATATCCTAACGCCGCTGGCATTTGGCGCAACGCTCGCGCTGCCTGCGCCGGGCGCCGGGCCTGCGGACCCCGATACGCTCAAGTGGCTATCCGACCAGTCGATCACGATGACCCATAGCGTGCCATCTGTGCTCGACACTTGGCTAAGCCTCGGCGCGAGCTATGATCTGAGCGCGTTGCGGCTGGTCTTTAGCGCTGGCGAGCCTTTGCGTGCCGAGACCCTGGTACGCTGGCAGGAGCGATTTGGCCCCAAAGCGCGGATCATCAACCTCTATGGGCCGACCGAAACCACCTTGGCGAAATTCTTCAACGAACTCACCGTACCTTTCCCCGGGAGCCAGCCTGTCGGCAAACCACTCCCCCAGACCCAAGCGCTGATTCTGCGCAAGGATCAAAGCCTTGCGGATTGCTACGAACTCGGCGAGGTAGCGATCCGAACGGCTTTTCCGAGTTTGGGATATCTGAATGACCCCGAAGCGACGGCGCGCCATTTTGTACCAAACCCGAGGCGCGATGATCCGAGCGATTTGATTTATCTGACGGGGGATTGCGGCTGGCTGGATGCGGAGGGGGTCTTACACCTTAAAGGACGCATAGACGATCAGGTCAAAATCCGCGGAATTAGGGTTGAGCCAAACGAGATCGCGTCGCTCCTGTCCGAGCACCCCGATGTCGCGTCAGCCGCCGTCGCTGCGCGCAAAGTCGACGATGCGCAGACAGAGCTAGACGCCTATGTTGTGGCCCAGCCAGGGCGCCGGGCGGACCGCGCAGAGCTGCGCGCGTATCTAAGAAGCAAACTCCCAGCCGCCCTTATCCCAAACGGACCGATGGTGCTGGAGCGGCTGCCTCTAACCGCAAACCACAAGCTGGACAAAAAACGCTTGCCGCCGATTGAACCACTGGCGGCGCCCTCTAAGGGGCAGATGCCTTCAAGTTATCTCGAGCATGAAATGGCGCGCATCTGGGGTCAGCTTTTGAACCTGAACAACATCGCAGCGGATGACAACTTCACGGTTGATGAAGACGCGATTCTCACCGGCGAT
>CAYWNJ010000597.1:0-1916 GCA_964459535.1 uncultured Rhodobacterales bacterium | reverse complement strand
CAGGACCGAGAGGAGACATAGGACATATGGCTGGCAATTCAGGCGGCCCGTGGGGTGGCGGTAGCAACTCCGGCGGCGGAAGCGGGAACAAAGGGAATGGCCGCGCGCCGCAGGGCGGTGGCAATGGCGGCAGTGGACGCCCTGGCGGTGAGGGTCCGCAGATCCCGGAAATCGATGAGCTGGTCAAAAAGGGCCAAGAGCAACTTCGCGTGCTGATGGGCGGACGTGGTGGCAGCGGCTCGGGTGGTGGTACCGGCGGCGGAGAGGGCAGCGGAGGCCCACAGATTACCCGCGGTATGGTAGCGATTGGGGCGGCCGCCGTGATCATCTTATGGTTGCTGGCTAGTGCGTATCGCGTACAGCCCGAAGAGCGTTCAGTCGAACTTTTCCTGGGCGAATATTATAATACGGGTAGCCCGGGACTAAATTTTGCGCCTTGGCCGCTTGTAACAGCTGAGGTTCTTCCCGTAACGCGCGAGCAGTCCGAGCAATTGGGCGCGCGCTCATCCGGCCGTGGCTCCGAGGGGCTCATGCTAACGACGGATGAGAATATCATAGACATTGATTTCGAAGTGGTTTGGAACATCAATGATCCGGCGAAATTCTTGTTTAATTTGGCGGATCCGCGCGAGACTATTCGTGCCGTCAGCGAATCGGCGATGCGCGAGGTTATTGCCAAGCGCCAACTCGCGCCAATTTTGAACCGAGACCGCGATATCGTGCGCGATGAGGCTTTGACTCTTATCCAGGAAACACTGGACTCATATGATAGCGGTGTGAACATTGTGCGTCTGAACCTCGACAAAGCTGACCCGCCGCGCGAGGTGATCAACAGCTTCCTAGAGGTGCAAACCGCTGAACAAAAGCGCGACCAGCTTGAGCGCCAGGCCGATGGTTATGCCAACGAAGCGCTTGCTCGTGCGCGCGGTCAGGCCGCACAGACGTTACAACAGGCGGAAGCTTATCGTTCAAAAGTCGTAAACGAGGCGCAGGGCGAGGCATCGCGTTTTGTTTCTGTTTTGGCAGAGTATCAAAAGGCGCCGGAAGTGACTCGCAAACGGCTCTATCTTGAAACGATGGAGCGTGTATTAGGTGAAGTGGACAAGATCATCTTAGAAGATACCGGCTCTGGCGGGGCGGGGCAGGGCGTTGTGCCGTACCTTCCGCTTAACGAATTGCGCCGTACAGGAGGTACAAACTGATGCACCCCAGAAATTTTCTGCTACCAATATTAGCGGCCATTTTGTTCCTCGTTTTCACGTCTGTCTTTATCGTGGATGAGCGCAAGAAGGTCTTGGTGCTAACCTTCGGCGAAATCACGAGAGTGATCGAAACCCCTGGCCTGGCTTTCAAGTGGACTATTTTCCAACAAGCAGTTCACTATGATGATCGTATTCAAGCGCTCGACACCCAACCCACTCAAGTCACCCCCTCAGATGATCGCAGGTTGGTCGTTGACGCTTTTGCACGCTATCGTATCTCCGATGTGGTCAAGTTCCGCCAAGCGGTTGGGGCGGAAGGTTTTCGCGCAGCCGAAGCGCGTCTGGATGGTATGCTTAACCCAGTCATTCGTGCGGTTCTTGGTGCCGATGGCGTAACGTCTAATACAATCTTATCTGCTGATCGCGCAGAGTTGATGTCTGAAATCACCGCGCAAGTGCAGGCTAAGGCATTAGAAGACCTTGGCATCGACGTAATCGACGTACGCCTGAAGCAAACTAACTTGCCCGAAGGAAACTTGGATGCGACCTTTGCCCGGATGCGGGCTGAGCGTGAGCGTGAGGCAAAAGACGAAGTTGCGCGGGGCGAGGAGGCGGCCTTGCGTGTAACGTCGCAAGCCGACAGGACCGTTGTTGAGCTGACGTCTGAAGCGACTCGCGAGGCGGAGATCATCCGAGGGGAGGCGGATGCCGAGC
>CAYWNJ010000596.1:0-1920 GCA_964459535.1 uncultured Rhodobacterales bacterium | reverse complement strand
TCACCCATTTTGCAATTGTAACTCATCCCTCCGCCGGTGCAACCACCTTGGCGGATGATGGCTTGCGCGTGCGTGAGGTCGCCCTGGTCGATGAGCGGTCCAATGTCGAAGAGCTTGAGCTGCTTTCACAGATGCACTACCTGCGCCAAGCGCTTGAGCCAACGGCAGACCTGATCGAAGGCAGCCTGCCCGATATTCTGCCCGCAAACCCCGATGTCATCGTCCTTGCCGATGTGCCCCAAGTCGCCGAGGCTGAGGCGCAGGCGCTGATTGCGTGGATTGAGGCGGGCGGCCTTTTGCTGCGCTTTGCGGGGCCGCGCATGGCCGCCTCGGATGTTGGGCGCGCGGAGGATGACCCGCTCTTGCCCACGCGCCTGCGCTCGGGCGGACGGATTGTTGGCGGCGCGATGAGCTGGGGCGCGCCCAAGGCCCTGGCCCCCTTCCGCGAAGGCTCGCCCTTTCAAGGGCTGTCGATCCCAGAGGATGTGACGATCAGCGCGCAAGTGATCGCACAGCCCGGCCCGCAATTGGCCGCACGGGTGATTGCAGAGCTTTCCGATGGCACACCTCTGGTCACCCGCGCCTCCCTTGGCACGGGTCAGGTTGTTCTGTTTCATGTCAGCGCAAATGCAGAATGGTCGACCTTGCCGCTTTCGGGCCTGTTTGTCGAAATGCTCGAACGATTGACGTTGTCGACGGCGATACGCACGCGCGGCGCTGCCGCAATAGAGGGCCGGTCGTGGAAGGCCAAGCAAGTGCTGGACGGTTTCGGAATGCTGACCGAGATCAACACGCTGCCCGGCATTGCAGGGGAGGACTTGCTTGCGACGCCACCAAGCGCACAAACGCCGCCCGGCCTTTACCTCAGCGGCGATCAAGCCCTCGCGCGCAATACATTGGATGTGGACGCAACGCTGACCCCGGCGACATGGCCCGCCCATATCCCTGTTTCGGACCTATCAACCTCCCCGCCGCGCCCGCTCGGCGGTTGGCTCCTGGCTTTGGCCCTGAGTTTGCTTGTCGCGGATATTGTGGCGACGCTCTCCCTCTCGGGCCGCTTCTTTGCGCGGGCCGGTATCGCGACGGTTTTGCTGTTGAACCTGCTCACGCCGGTCCCGGCTGATGCGCAATCTCAAGGCGCAGAGGAACCCTTTGCCGCCGCGACCGAGGTGGTTCTGGGCCATGTGCTCACCGGAGATCGCAACATTGATGAGATCGCCTTGGCCGGGCTGCGCGGACTGTCGGATATTCTATATTTCCGTACGACGGTTGAACCCGCCCTTCCGCAAAGCATCGACCTAGAGCAAGATGAGATCGCGCTCTTTCCCCTGCTCTATTGGCCGATCACGCCGCGCCAACCCCGCCCCTCGGACGCGGCCTATGCGAAGTTAAACGCCTATCTCCGCGCGGGCGGTATGATCGTTTTTGACACGCGGGATGCGCATATCGCGGGCTTCGGCGCAGCCTCAGAAAACGGGCGCAAGCTGCAAGAGCTTGCCGCCCCGCTTGATATCCCTGCGCTTGAACCCATTCCAGCAGATCACGTGCTCACCCGCACCTTCTATCTGTTGCAAGACTTTCCGGGCAGACACCTAGACCGCGACATCTGGGTCGAGGCTGCCCCCGCAGATGCGGTGCGCGTGCCGGGTATGCCCTTTCGCAACCTCAATGACGGCGTCACGCCGGTGGTGATTGGCGGCAACGACTGGGCAAGCGCTTGGGCGGTCGGGCCCAGCGGCGCACCGCTCTTGCCGGTGGGGCGCGGCTTTGGCGGGGAACGGCAGCGCGAGCTTGCCTATCGCTTTGGCGTGAATTTGGTGATGCATGTGCTGACCGGGAACTACAAATCCGACCAAGTCCACGTGCCCGCCTTGCTTGAAAGGCTGAGCCAATGACCGGGCTTATCGTGTTGGATCCTTT
>CAYWNJ010000595.1:0-1921 GCA_964459535.1 uncultured Rhodobacterales bacterium | reverse complement strand
CGAAACTCCCCGACGGACCGGATCTTCCTGCGGTTCGTTACCTCCCCCCGCTCACTTAAGCGGGGGGCCTTTCTCGCAAAAGCGCCGCGTTAAGCTCGGTTAATAATATCGCCCGGAACATCAGCAAGATAAATTCTAAGCCGTTCTTTTAGGCTCGGCACCGCTTTGCGATGCTCCAGAAATGCGCTTGGCTGCATAAGCGCCCAACGCTGCCCCTCGGATCCAAGCCGTATCTGCGCCGACACCTCAGCTGGTAAATGCACGGCAAAGAACCACCGATCCCGGCCATCCACCGCAAAGCACTTCCCCCAACCTACCGCGCTGGGATCAATGCCAAGGCCAAGCTCTTCGCGCGTCTCTCGTAAGGCGCAGGCAAGCGGGGTTTCCTCCCCCTCGCGTCCCCCGCCCGGCAGGTCCCAATATCCAGGCCAAGGAATGTCTGGGCGATCATCTCGCAGGATCACAGCCAGCCGGTCGCCAACAAATAGGGCGAGCTTTGCGCCATCAAACGGCCTGTTCATCATCCCTTGCCCCCGTTAAACTTAACACATCCTAGCAGACCTGGGTCGATATGCCTGCCCTTTGCCGCGATTGCCTGACGGAATTTGACACTGGTGCGCGCTGCCCAAACTGCGGCAGCCCCAGGGTGATCGCGCATCCCGAGCTGTTCGATCTGAGCATCGCACATATGGATTGCGACGCCTTTTACGCCTCGGTGGAAAAGCGGGACAACCCAGAGCTTGCCAGCAAGCCTGTGATCATCGGCGGCGGGCGGCGCGGTGTGGTCTCGACCGCTTGCTATGTGGCGCGCATTCGCGGTGTGCGCTCTGCGATGCCGATGTTCAAAGCCCTCGCTTTGTGCCCCGAGGCCGTGGTGATCACACCGCGTATGCAGGCTTATGCCGAAGCGTCCCGCGCCATTCGCGCGATGATGGAAGAGCTCACCCCCGCTGTCGAGCCGCTTTCACTGGACGAGGCCTTTCTCGATATGACCGGAACGCGCCGCTTGCACGGGGCGCCGCCCGCGATCATGCTCGCGCGCTTGGTTCGGCGGATGCGGGACGAGCTGGGGCTGACAGGCTCGATTGGCCTAAGCCATAACAAGTTTTTGGCCAAGGTCGCCTCTGACTTGGACAAGCCGCACGGGTTTTCGGTCATCGGCGCGGCGGAGACTATGGATTTCTTGCGAGACCGCCCGGTGCGTTTGATTTGGGGCGTGGGTCAGGCAACGCAAGCCGCGCTTGAGCAAGCGGGCATTCGCACCTTCGCGGATCTGCTGCGTTGGGAGCAGACCGATCTGACCGCTCGCTTTGGCAGTATCGGCACGCGCCTTTGGCACCTGGCGCGGGGCCAGGATGCCCGCGCGATCTCGGCCCGTACGCCGATTAAGTCGATCAGTCATGAAACAACATTTGACGAGGATACCGCGAATGCCGACATCCTTGACGGTCACCTCTGGCGGATGGCGGAAAAGGTCTCGGACCGGGCCAAGGCAAAGGACATTGCGGGGCGTGTTGTGACGTTAAAGCTCAAGCGTTCCGATCACTCCAACCTCACCCGCCGCGTGGCCTTAACCTCGCCGACGCAGCTTGCGGATGTGCTCTATCGGACGGCCAGAGCGCTGTTTGATCAGGTGCAGCAAGAGGGGCCCTTTCGGCTGCTGGGTTGCGGGTTGTCCGAGTTGGTTCCAGCGGACCAAGCCGATCTAAGCGGCGATCTTCTGGACCCTAGCGCGTCACAACGAAGCGCGGCTGAACGCGCAACGGATAAGATCCGTACACGCTTTGGCCCGGAAGCGATTATTAAGGGGCGGGCGTTGCGTTAGTGTATTCGGCGGCACTTCGGATAGCGACGCTCGTCAAGCCCTATAGCGTTTCGGTTTGAACCTGAGGCATAATTGGCCGGAAGCAGACATTGCCAC
>CAYWNJ010000594.1:281-1921 GCA_964459535.1 uncultured Rhodobacterales bacterium | reverse complement strand
GTGGGGGCGGAACGGCGCGGCGCAACAGTGCCTGTTGCGCGGGGGAGAAATTCGAAGCGGGATGACCCAGGGTTAAGGTCGGACGCTTTAGAGGTGTTCGGATAGCACCGCCCCGGGGGACGGCACTATCGGAAGCGCGGATCGATACTTTAGTGCACAACGGCATCCTTTGGGGCGGATTGCTGCGTGGTCGATATGCGATCACCGATGATCAACCCATCTGCACCGGCTTGGACCACAACCGTATCGCCTGCCGAGACATCCCCCGCCAAGAGCATCTCTGCCAATGGGTTTTGCAGCGCCGATTGGATCACGCGTTTCAGAGGTCGCGCACCAAAGACTGGATCATAGCCTTCATCCGCGAGCCATGTCCGGGCGCTCTCGTCAAGGGAAAGAGTGATTTTGCGGGCCACAAGCCGTTTGAGCAAACGCGCCATTTGGATATCGACAATCCCGTCCATATTCTCACGGCTCAGACGATCAAAGATGATGGTTTCATCCAAGCGGTTTAGAAACTCCGGTCGGAAATGGGCGCGCACGGCATCCATGACATCGCGGCGTGCACCCGAGGCGTCAGAGCCCTCCGGAAGCTGGCTCAGCGCTTGCGATCCAAGGTTAGAGGTCAGCACAATCAGGGTTTGTTTGAAATCAACGGTGCGACCCTGACCATCCGTCAAAACGCCATCGTCCAGAACCTGAAGAAGCACGTTAAAGACATCCGGGTGCGCCTTTTCCACCTCGTCAAACAGGATCACCTGATAGGGACGGCGGCGAACCGCTTCGGTCAACACACCGCCTTCATCATAGCCAACATACCCCGGAGGGGCGCCGATCAAGCGGGCTACAGCGTGTTTTTCCATGAATTCTGACATATCAACACGCACCATCGCGCTGTCATCATCGAACAAGAATTCAGCCAAGGCTTTCGTGAGCTCAGTCTTGCCAACCCCGGTCGGCCCCAAAAACAGGAAAGAGCCAAGCGGACGGTTCTCATCACTCAACCCCGCCCGCGCACGGCGGACCGCATTTGCGACCGCACGGACGGCGGCATCTTGGCCAATCACGCGCGCATGAAGCTGCTCTTCCATGCGGAGCAATTTCTCGCGCTCCCCTTCCAGCATCTTCGATGTTGGGATACCCGTCCACCGCTCAACCACACTTGCGATTTGCTCGGGGCGCACGGCTTCGGCGACCATAGCCTCGGCTTCGGCGCCCTCGGCGGCGCTCAATTGCCGCTCTAGCTGGGGAATGATGCCATAGCTCAGCTCTCCGGCGCGGGCCAAGTTCCCATCGCGCTTGGCAATCTCTAAATCCGCCCGCGCGCGGTCAAGCCGTTCTTTGAGATCTCGCGCATCCGCCAGTTTATCGCGCTCGTTCTGCCACTGCGCCGTCAGTACAGCGCTTTGCTGCTGAAGCTCTGCAAGCTCCTTTGACAGATGCGCCAACCTATCCTGAGACGAGTCGTCATCCTCAAGCCGCAGCGCCTCCACTTCGATCTGCATTTGCAAGATCTGACGATCTAGGGCGTCAAGCTCTTCGGGTTTGCTGTCAACCTCCATGCGCAACCGGCTGGCAGCCTCGTCCACGAGGTCAATGGCTTTATCGGGCAAAAACCGGTCGGTGATATAGCGATGGCTGAG
>CAYWNJ010000594.1:0-263 GCA_964459535.1 uncultured Rhodobacterales bacterium | reverse complement strand
GGCCGCAGTCACCAAGGCTGCATCTGCAATCCGTACGCCGTGATGTAGCTCGTATTTCTCTTTGATACCGCGTAAGATGCTGACCGTATCCTCAACGCCTGGCTCCAGCACCATGACAGGTTGGAAACGCCGCGCAAGCGCCGCATCTTTTTCGACGTATTTGCGATATTCATCCAGGGTTGTTGCGCCCACACAATGCAGCTCTCCGCGCGCCAACGCGGGCTTGATCAGCTTTCCCGCATCCATCGCGCCACCTGTCTTTC
>CAYWNJ010000593.1:0-1923 GCA_964459535.1 uncultured Rhodobacterales bacterium | reverse complement strand
AGACCAATCTCGAAGCTGCGGATGAGGTGGCGCGCCAATTGCGGTTGCGGGATCTCGCTGGGCTAATCGTTATCGACTTCATCGACATGGATGACCGCAAGAACAATACAGCGGTCGAAAAGCGGATGAAGGAGCGGCTCAAGACCGAGCGCGCGCGCATTCAGGTTGGCCGCATCTCGGGCTTTGGTTTGATGGAAATGTCGCGCCAACGTTTGCGCCCGGGTATGATTGAGGCGACGACTGCGCCGTGCCCCCATTGTCATGGCACGGGGCTTATCCGCTCGGATGATAGTATGGCGCTCTCGATTCTTCGGCAAATCGAAGAAGAAGGGACACGCGGACGCTCGCGCGAAGTTTTGGTGCGCGCACCCGTGGGAATTTCAAACTTCCTGATGAACCAAAAGCGGGATCATATTGCGCATATTGAGGGCCGATATGGCCTCTCTGTACGTGTTGAGGGCGATCCGCTCTTGGTCAGCCCCGATTTTAGTTTGGAGCGGTTCAAGACGGCGACCCGGACGGTGACAGCAACGGCGCCGGTGGTGTCGGTCGATACCTCATTGCTTGATGAGATCGAGCCGTCCGATAGCGAAACGGAGGATTTGAACACCGATCAAACCTCTGAGGGGAGCTTGGACGGAGATGCAGAAGCCGAGGATAAACCCAAGCGCCGCCGTCGCCGTCGCCGCCGCCGGAAATCTGGTGCTGCTGACGAAGAAATGACCGAGCGGACAGAGGAGGAAGGCGTCTCTGAGCCCGAGGCGTCCGATCCCGCGCCTCAGCAGGAGGATATTGCGGAAGAAACCCCCAAGCCAAAGCGCCCTCGTCGTCGTCCACGCCGCAAGAGCGCCGAGGAAGCGGCAGAAGAGGCGCAACCAGCCGAGCCCTCTACTGACGCGCCGACTGCTCCGCAAGAGATAGCTGCCGACGGTGTGGTCAGTGAAGAAAGTGGCGCGTCAGAGATGTCAGAACCGGCAGCGGTGCAAGAGGAGCAAGCTTTGGAAGCCCCCCCTTCTTCGAATGAGGCAGCCCCAGGGGTGGTCGAAAATGCCAATCCGCTTGATCCATCGGAGTCGCATCACACTACCGAAGCGGCGATCCCAGAGGCGCAGGAGAATGCGGCAGATCTAGGTGTCGAGGCGCCGGTTCAAGAGAACTCTGATCCGCAGCCGAGCACTGAACCGCCAGCTTCATCTCCTGAGGTTGCTCTCGTAGAACCGGAAACAGAGGCCCCGCCCAAACCAAAGCGGCGCGGTTGGTGGTCACTGGGTTCGAAATAAGCGCGCAAGAGCCGGATTTTATAATTGCGGGGCGCGCGGAAGCGCGTCTCTTGGCGATTGCGAATGCGCCTTCGCCAGCTGAACCCGCACAACGCTAGCCACGGATAACCCTGCATTCATCACATATATTCAGGATTTTCTGACCTACCCGATAGATCTATAGCCTGATGAACGAGTTTTGATAGTGATCTTCAACCGCTTCGCTCTGTTCAAGCCGACTGTAGAACCGGAGATTTGCCTCCAGCAAAACGAGGGCGGTCGGCGCGTCGCCATCCTTCGGATGGTTTGAGGCTAAGCGAATACAGGATCAAAATTTAGCCGTCAGGCTATAGCCGGGCGCCTCGTTTGCGCGTGGCAATCGCACCGCGTGCCTGATTTGAAGCAGGCAGATGCTGTCAGGCGCGCCCAAGCTCTGCGAGGTTGGGTCCAGTTGATTACAATTGGTTCTGAATGCGCCCTTAAATACGTACCTCTTCAATGGGGCAAGACACATCTTATAGCGTTTCGGTTTAAACCTGAGGCATAGTTGGCCTTGAGCGGACTTGCCACAGCGTACAAAGTCGGGCGAAAGCCAGACTGCGGGATGGTGATCGCGACCTTAATTCTGCGCGATTTATGGCAGCAACCATGGCGCGACACCTGA
>CAYWNJ010000592.1:0-1925 GCA_964459535.1 uncultured Rhodobacterales bacterium | reverse complement strand
CCAATCCCTCCCTACAGGGCGAATTGAATCAGCGCCTCACTATTCGATCAAGCTCAAGTTTTTCAACAAAATAGGCCGTGAGCAGACATTGCCACAGCGTACAGAGCCGGGCGAAAGCCAGACCGCGGGATGCGATTGCCACCTAAGTTCTGCGCGATTTATGGCAGCAACCATGGCGCGAAACTCGAGCGAAGCACCAAGCTTTGCCTAAAAGCCAGCCCGGGGGGCGGTCTGGCTTTCGCCCGGCGGCCTGCGGCCTTGACTCCGGGCGAGGTGCATTGCGGCAATGTCTGCTTCAGGCCAATTGTGCTTCAGTTTCAAAAACCGAAACGCTATAGAGCTTGTTTGGGTCAGTTTGCCTTAGGCGATCATACCCATCCATAGCCCATTTTCTCAGCACATTTATGCAGCTTCAGCTAATCGCCTGACGAATGAGTTCAGCTCTGATGGGGATTGGATATGGATAATCTTTACCCGATTGGCCTGGCTATAAATCTTCCCGATAAGTAAAGGGCGCGTCTGCCAGTGAAGCACCCAAATCATTTGGAACACGCGAAATGTAACCCGCCACATCGGGCAGCCGTCCGGCCCATCAGATCGACCGACAAAGATTGATTTTAGCTGGCGTTTTGCTGCCCACCAGAAATGCACATGGAGCGGGTGGTCGATAAAAATCACCGTATCGCAGGCGCTCAAGCGCGCCTGAACCGAGGTCATCGGGCCGTATCCGTCAATTACCCAATACCGATGCGAGAGCATCTCATTATGACGTCGCTCAAATTCATGATCAGGGGTCCGTCGCCAATTGGGCTGCCACAGAATTTGATCAATGGAAAAATATGGTAATCCCTTCACGGCGCAAACGGCGCGGGACAAGGTAGATTTCCCACCGCCCGCATTGCCAATCACCATCACCCGGTTCATGCGCCGACCTTACATGCTCCCAAAGCATCCAACCTTTAACCCAAGACATCGTCCCACGAACATATCTCCCGCGCAACAGGCACTGCCCAGCCGCGCCGTTCCGCCCCCTTGAGATGGCGCTACTCGAAGTGGCATCGGGTGCCTCGGGTTAAACACGGGGAGCTTTATACCCCCGGAACAGCGGCACGCCTTGGGCGCAAATCTATTCAAGCGCGCCCCAAAGGTCATATTCACTGGCCTCTTCAACACGCACTGTCACAAGGTCTCCCGGCTGCAACGCCTCAAAACCTTCGTCGATAAAGAGATTGCCATCAATCTCGGGCGCATCGGCCGTCGTGCGGCAGGTCGCGGCCTCTTCATCCACCGCATCCACGATGACTTGCAAAGATTGCCCCACCTTAGCCGCAAGTTTACGCGCCGAGATTTCTTGAGCACGGGCCATGAACCGTTCCCAGCGGTCTTGCTTAACCTCGCCCGGCACATGATCCGGCAGCGCGTTTGAGCGTGCACCCGCGACATTCTCGTATTGAAAACAGCCGACGCGGTCGAGCTGCGCCGCATCCAGCCAGTCAAGCAAGGTTTGAAACTCCGCCTCAGTCTCCCCCGGATAGCCCACGATAAAGGTCGAGCGGATCGCAAGCTCGGGACAAATGCTGCGCCATTCCGAGAGGCGCTCTAGGCTTGCCTCGGCAGCGGCGGGGCGTGCCATGCGGCGCAGCGTATCGGGGTGGGCATGTTGAAACGGGATGTCGAGATAGGGCAAAATCTGCCCTTCGGCCATCAGCGGTATCAGGTCTCGGACATGGGGATAAGGGTAGACATAGTGCAGGCGTACCCAGGCCCCAAGCGTTCCGAGATCACGGGCTAGGGTGACGATCGGTTGCTCCTTGGCCGAAGACGCCCGGTGCGCTGCACCCCGCTCTGTCCCATAGGCCGACGTGTCTTGGCTGATCACAAGCAATTCGCGCACGCCTGCGGCAACCAGCTTTTCCGCCTCGCGC
>CAYWNJ010000591.1:0-1926 GCA_964459535.1 uncultured Rhodobacterales bacterium | reverse complement strand
TTATCCACCAAACTGCGATGCACAGAAGCTTGGCCGGCCACATTGTTTTGACTGTTCAAGGTGAGATGCTGGACAAAGCCAAGATCTGCTGCGACCGCTACGGCCTGGCTATTGTAGGCGCCGTAGGGCCACACCAGTATTCTAGCTGCAGATCCAAGCTGGGTGATAAGCCGATTTTGGCTAGATGTAAGATCGGCCCTCAAGCGGGCTTCGAACTGTGCATCCGTCTCAAAGGTTCCCAACGCAGCGTCGTATCTGTGCGTGACCGCTGCTGGCTGGGTATTGCCAAATGCATTGCCAACTACACCCTGATGCATGTTGTGCGTATGTGAGGCAATCTCAACCAGCCCAGACGCCTCGATCCATCGCATATCTTCCCAGGTTAGAAAGTCTTCACGCGGTCGCAAACGCTCACCATATTGCACGGGCTTGTCTCGCGGAGTATCTATCCACCCAGTCACTGGCGCCAGTACAGCCGGATAACCAAAGAATTCAAGCAAAGGTAAGACGCGCTGACGAAAGCTCGCGTAACCATCATCAAAGGTCAGCAAAACCGGATGGGGCGGCAAATCACGTTGACTGCGCCACTGCTGGAGCGAAATCGGTGTATACCCATTCGCTTGTAGCCAGGAGAAATGCTGAACCAACATATCAACCGACACATTGAGTGGATCGCGTCCCGCTTGCGCCTCGTTAAGTACGATGTCGTGATAGCTTAACGCAACCAGTTTGGCTTCAGATTCTGCGCAGACAGAACTCAGCGGCAGCAAGCACAGCATGCAGAAGCCCTTTAGTCTCTGCCATTTCAACCGCGACCTCACAGACGGCTCCGCAAGGTAAAATAAAACAAGCGCTGGTCCTCTTGAACGCCATCATAGGGTCGACGACCGATCCGCACACCGTACTCCAAGGAATGACGTCGATTGATCTGCCATAGGTGTTGCAGATCAACTGACCAGAGCCCACGCGTTGCAAAGTCTTCCTGGGCGTACTGGCCCACGGCAAATATAAGTCGTTGCTTGAACGCCCGACCAGGGCGCTGCCAGGGGCGCCATTCATGTAGCGCGGTGACCCCATAGAAGCCGTCTCTGCGAGGATTAAAGTAACTCACCGAAAGCGCGTCATTACGACTATGGGAAAGCTCTACGCCAAGTCGGACTTTATGTTTGGGGGCATTAAACACGCGTCGCTGGAATTCTAATGTGGAACCCAGCCGCTGATTGCCGTCGGAAAAATCCATCCCGAACAAACGTAACTGAGCCTGTTGACCTTCATGCCAACGGTAGGTCACCGAGTAACTCACCTGATCTGCCTCGACACCTTCACGCACTGCGCGTAGAGGGACATCCAGGGTATTCAAAGCCAACGTAACCCCATGTTGCCAGTGGTCAGTGACATACCACCGACCATTGAGTGTTAGGCCTGACGCGTCGTTTTGTTCGATGCCGGTGTGAATTTGCCCATCAAAAACCCAACTGGGTGAGCGGTACTCCAGGCCAACGCCTACACGATGATCACGGGCACGTCCTTCGTCAAATTCTGCAATCGCGACATGATCATTTAGAAAAAACCGGTAATTTTCGCCAACCGGTGAAGTGTAGAAGCGGCTGCTTAGGGTCCAATAGTCATTCCCAATCAGGGTGCCATCAGCCTCGCCATAGTTTCCGCTCACAATCAATTCTGGTGCGGAGTGTATATCCCAACGTTCAGCCAGGGCCTTAACGGAATGTTCGAGAGCATGCGCATCATCGATCGCTTGCAAGGCTGCATATCCCTGTTTGTACTGCCGACGATCAAGCGCGAGATGAGACGTTTCTACCTGCGCCAGAAGGTTATTTTGCGCCCGCGCCAGGAGAAGCATTTCTTCACCGCTTGCCGACAGTAGACCGCGCCAACGTAAGAGTTGCGCGCGCAAGAGACGTAAAT
>CAYWNJ010000590.1:0-1931 GCA_964459535.1 uncultured Rhodobacterales bacterium | reverse complement strand
CAACTTCTTCAAGGCTGCAGGATATGAAACCGATTGAACAGGACACGCTCTAGGAGTCGCTGTCGCTATAAATCCCCTTCACCCGGTCCTTGCCGGGATCAAAATGCGGGAATGGAACAATGCGGGCTTTCAGCCGTTTTTGCTGGCCGTCGAGTTGGCCAATCTCAATCTCGGTGCCAATCTCAGCATGAGGGGTTGCGATACGTCCCAGCGCGATCACTTTGCCCAAGATGGGGGATTTGACGGCACTTGTGATCTCGCCCACCTGCGCCTTGCCCAGGCGCACGCAATCGCCAGGGCTTGGGACGGTGCCGCCTTCAATCTCAAAGCCGATAAGCTTGCGATGGGGATGCGCCTTGCGCTCTTCAAGCGCTGCGCGTCCGATGAAATCATCCGGTTTGGATTTGAGCGGCACGGTAAAGCCAATGCCCGCCTCCCAAGGGTCCGTGGTATCGTCGAATTCAGAGCCAGCAAAGATAAGCCCCGCCTCAATGCGCATCATATCAAGCGCGCCAAGCCCCAGCGGGGTCAGCCCGTAAGGCTCCCCTGCGGCCCAGACCGCATCAAAGACTTCGACCGCGTCCTTGGGATGGCAGAAGATTTCATAGCCAAGCTCACCCGAATAGCCGGTGCGCGAAATCACCACGGACGTGCCGGAAAAATCTCCGATACGCGCGATGGTCAGCCGAAACCAGGGCAGTTCCTCGATAGAGGTTTGGGTTGGCGGCGTCCAAAAGACGCTTGCAAGGATATCTCGCGCGTGGCGGCCCTGAAGGGCGATGTTATGCAACTGATCCGTGGAGGGGCGCACCCAAGCGTTGAGCCCACGTTTTTGCGCCTGTTCTTTGAGCCAAAGGCCGCTTGTGTCATTGCCGCCAACCCAGCGAAAATTCTCCGTGCCTAGGCGGTAAAGCGTGCCGTCATCAATCATACCGCCATGCTCATAGCACATCGCCGTATAGCTCACCTGACCAACGCTGATCTTTTTGACATTTCGCGTCACGCAAGCTTGCAAAAGCTCTTCGGCATCGGGCCCGGTAACCTCGTATTTGCGCAAAGGGCTCAGATCCATGATTGCCACCTTCTCGCGCACCGCCCAATATTCGGCGATTGTCCCATGCTTTGGAAAGCTGTTTGGCAGCCAATAGCCTGCATATTCAACGAAATCCTGAGTGTGACGGGCAAAGCATTCATGAAATGCGGTTTTCTTGGTTTCTTCCACATCCGCCTCCGCAGATTTTCTGTAGCCGACCGAGCGCTGGAAATCCTCGGTTGCTTTATAGGTACGCACTTGGATATCTGTTGGGTTCCAGCCATTGGCGGGATCCACATCGCAAGGGCAGGCGGTGCTCACGCAGACAAGATCAGAGAGCGCGCGCAAGAGCACGTAATCTCCGGGCCTGGACCACGGGTCATCCATGCCAATCGCATTGGTGTCGTCCAGCATCGTGTTAAAAAAGAAGTTGATAGCGGGCCAGCCGCCGCGCGGACGGATATTAAACCGCGCAAGATCGGCGTTCATGTTGTCCGAGCAGTTGATATGGCCCGGATATCCCAGATCTTCGTAATAGCGCGCGGTGCAGGCCAGACCGAACGTATCATGACGCCCGCAGGTGTCTTGCACGATTTCAACCAGCGGCTCATGATCGACGGTCCAGTATTTCGAGAAAATCCCCGGATTGGGATAGAGCGATCCCATCAGGCTGCGGGTGGTGGTCGGATCAATCTCGCGCTCGAGACCTTGATCCAGCGCGCGCAGGCTGAAGGCTTGGAAATCCGAGCATTCCCGTCCCTTAACATCCAAGATTTGGATATATTCGCCCTTTTTCACCTCATAGGCATGGGCATGGCCCGGCTGGATATTGTGATCCAAAAGCGGATCGGCCAGCGGGTCCGGCGGGGCGAGGGGGTCTTTGGCCTGGTTAGGATCC
>CAYWNJ010000589.1:0-1934 GCA_964459535.1 uncultured Rhodobacterales bacterium | reverse complement strand
CGTCAGGCTCATAACCTGAAGGTCGTAGGTTCAAATCCTACTCCCGCAACCAAAATATCAATAAAATCAGTGACTTAGAGCTCGACGGCTAAGCTTGAGACGCCATTTTATGTTACATATATCTTGCACATTTTTCGGCTGGGGTGCGAATCCACGGCAAAACACGCGATTCTGGGCGGAAAAGTTCGCGTGTATCCACCATCACGGCTGGAACCATTCAGGATTACCGGGTCGAACGAATCCAGAATCCCAAGTCGGGAATAGCACCGGCCCATTCGACATTGCATGATGAGATCATCACGCTGCGGCCGGTTCTCAAGTCAGCCTTACGCAAGGGACGGCTGACACATCTTCCCGACCTTTCTGCGCCATACCGAAGTTCCGGGAAGGTGGCCCACCGGGCATGGTTTTCTCCCGAGGCATACCGGACACTTTATGGCGCGACCCGCGCCAACATCGCCCGTCAACAAAATAGCCGCCACAGATTCATGGCCGAGCAACTGCACGACAAGGTTTTGTTCACGGCCAACACCGGTATTCGTCTTGAAGAAGCCAACTGGCTTGAATACCGGGACGTCGAGATTGTCGAAGATGACGCCACCGGCGAGACAATTCTCGAAATCGAAGTACGCGGCAAGCGCGGGGTTGACGACGAGATGTGCAAATGGCGACATTTCATCGAAAACTACTTCCAGACGCTGAAGGAATTCAAACGTATAGCAATACGGTCAGACAAAACCGATACATCCTATGCTGCCATGATTAACCTTTGCGCAGCGACCATCAACTCGCGCTATATGTCCACGAACCCTAGTCCCCATCATTGCTTATTAGGCACATCCGGCGGAATGGTTGCATAGAGGCGTGTAATCCAATCGCGCACGGAGTTTGGTGCGCCACCCTGTCCAATCAGAACAGTTTCAAAGAGACTTTCCGCCGAGTGCGCGCCAAGCTTGCGATAGGCTTCGAACTGATGCTCATCGAAGAACTGATCAAGCGTAGATTGGTTCGGAAATGAGGGGTTTGCGGCGTGGTAGGCATGGACCAGCTCGCCCTCATTTCCAGTCATGGCCGCCTTGATATAGAGCATGACTGCTTTGCATCCGTCAGGGTTCACGTCATCGGGATAGACGACATCGCACAAGATCGCATGGGCTGGGGCAAAACCTGTCTCGGAATCTTGGCGCAGGTCGTCAAGATTGGGCTCTATAGAAATGCCAAAATCAATCCGCGCATGCCGCGCGAGCGTGAGGAGTGTGCTAAACGTGTCGTCTGGATCAGCGCTTGCGTCGACGGCCACGATAAACCGGCAGCGGCGGCGCAAGAGCTCGTACACGCCTGAGTTCTCAAGATGCGCACCGTCGGTTAGCATCAGCCACGGCTCGCTTGCATCCATCCGATAGGCAAACATTTCACGCAAGAGCTGCCACGCGCTAGGTATCGTGCGTAGAGCTTTATGCGCGAGCCTAGGATTGAGCACCCAAAAGCCCAGCCGAATGTTCAGAAAGGACAGCAGCGCGCGCGCCGCTGAAATATTGAGCAGTGCCATTTGCGGCGCGACCGCTGCGCCCGAGATGGCCACAGCGGTCGCGAGGTCCATCTCTTTGCCTTGATTTGTCCACTTTGGAGTTTCGGAGTAGCCTGTGGTCGGCGCTCCGCAAAACTTGCTTGAGAACAAAAAGAAATCCCCTTTGCGCTCGCGCAGTTTGGGCTGATCGCTGGACGGTAGATTGACCACGGCATTCATCAGCAGGTAAGGCGCTTTGCTCGTTGGATCGAGCTGTGAGACTGGCGTATTTTCCTGATGCGCATCTGATGTGCTGCGCCACGCTCTGGCCATCAACGCTCTAAACCGGGCCTGATGCTCGGGGGCATCTGGCGGGTTCTTGTCAATCGGCTTTGCTGCAAGATCATGTATAAGGCGCCATACCCCC
>CAYWNJ010000588.1:0-1937 GCA_964459535.1 uncultured Rhodobacterales bacterium | reverse complement strand
AGCGTTTTGTCGCCAGTTGCGCCTTGGAGATCGCGCCCGTCCATTGCTGCGGCGCTGTCGTGACCATGGCGCGATAGCGTCCTACCTCATGCTTGATATGGGGATCATCCACGTAATCCATGAACTCAAACAGCCGCAGCGGATGTTCATCACGCACCAGCTCATAGAGGTAAGTCAGCGTTTTGTTCTCTGGTGGCTCGTATTTTGCCATCCATGTGATGAACAGCGATAGCAGCTCCGCGCCTTCATCCTGGAAATACGACCCGGAATCCTTGCGATCTGTAACCATGAGATACCGCGCCAGGACATCGGCCTGGGCGCGTGTGTTATCCCCGGCCTCGATGAGATCGAACGGATTCATGCCGCTGTCAGGATAATCCAGCCCCGTGGCCGCGCTGAAATCCGCATGGAACGGGTTGAGATAGAAAACTTTGCCCTGAGAGGCCCTGTGGCGACGTGTAATGGCCGTCACCTCGCCCTTGGGGTCTGTGACCACGAAACTGCCCTCTGTGGCCGTCAGAAGCGGCGGTATGACGGCTGCGGTGGTCTTGCCACCCCCCGGCAAGGCGATGGTGATAAAATGACCTTCGCCGTGGTGGTAGAGATCATATCGCCGGAACAGACTGAGCTTGCGGGCGCGGAACTGACCGAGGAACAGCCCGCCGGGTTTTAACATCCCCTCGCGCTTGAGATCGCGCAGCCGTGCCCATCGAGATTTACCAAAAGGGGCAAACCGGATCAGCGTCAAACGGCGCAGCAGCCGATAGGGTGCCCATAAGATCCATTTTAAGAGCTTCTGAGTGGGGTGAAGCAAATCGCGCAGCGCCCACCTCACGGGAGCGCTTTTGAGCGCTGAGACGGCGCACAGGAGGCACAGAACGCGTATCCAGATCGGGACGCTTGCCGGGAACAGCCCCAGCACCCACGACACCCATGCAGAAATCTCCGCCATGGGTGCGCCCAGCTCGTAGCCAAACCCTTGAACAACATTGAGCGCCGCGCGGCTGTAGGCTTCCAGCACGGCCCAGCCCAGATAATGGCCGGCCACGTAAATCATGCCGGCAATGAGAGCATAGCGCCACACCACCGGCAGCAGCGCAAAGGCCAGTTGGATCATCGTAAATTTGCCTTCGGAGCCGCCCCCTTATCGCGTGTGAATGTGACCGATTTTACGGCGGTGTCACACCCCCGAAGCGGGGTTGACGCATAAGCCGGAAACATTGGGCATCTTGAACGCGTGGTGAGGGGAGCTGCGCAAGGCTTTGCCTTTGGTGAGTTTTTCGATTTTACCTGCACAGATCAAAAGAGTTGAAAAGTAGTACATTTTGTACTACAATCGTGGAAGAGACATGTATGGAATTTGAGTGGGACGAGGACAAGAACCAGCAGAATATCGACAAGCACGGTGTCGATTTTGCCGATGCGCGTAGGATATTTGATGGGTTCACACTCGATGCTATGGATGATCGTTTTGACTATGGTGAGCTGCGCGAAATCAGCATCGGCTTGCTCGACGGCGTAGCCGTTTTGACGGTCACGCATACAGATCGACAAGGCACATGCCGGATCATCTCCGCCCGTCCCGCGATCAAATCGGAAAGGAAACGATATGACGAAGCGTTACGAAAGAGCTTTGACGGCTGAAGAGCTGGCGAAGATACCAGACGATCAGATTGATACGAGCGACATCCCAGAACTTGACGAAGCGTTTTGGGCCAATGCCAAACTGAACCCGCCCCGGACGAAGCCCAATGTGAATTTGCGCTTGTCCGAAGAGGTGGTCGAGTTCTTCAAAGGTGAGAATGCTAAAGGCTACACGAGCCGTATGGCGGCGGTGTTGACCGCCTACGCACAGGCGCAGCAGCCAAAGTAACTATCCTCAACCGGGTGTGTGAGGATCGTTCAGCTCATGCAGTAGAGCTGCCACTGATCCAGTG
>CAYWNJ010000587.1:0-1945 GCA_964459535.1 uncultured Rhodobacterales bacterium | reverse complement strand
CATGAAAAAGGAGAGCGCGAGTTCGCGCTCTCCATGCGTCTGACCTGACTGAGAGTGCTTTGCCCCTAGGCCTTTATCGTATCCGTCCGGTTTCCCCGCTCTGACAGCATGATGGAGTGTCTGATAGTGTCCACCATCGATAGTGGACATCATGGGGCACTCTATGGCGGGCAAGAAGGGTCAGAAGAAGCGGTTTTGGTCTGATGACGAGAAGTGCTCGATCTGTGCGCAGACACGGGCACCGGGCGTATCGGTTGCGCAAGTGGCGCGTCGGTACTCGATGAATGCCAATTTGATCCACAAGTGGCTTCGTGATCCTCGGTTTGCGCCTGAAGAAGATGCCGGTGAGGTGCTGGATGCCATTGAGGCGGCGTTTCTGCCTGTCGAGATTGCAGATGCCGTGCCGGTGCCGTCGCCTTCCGATATACAGGTTTCTGCCCCAACCTTGACCAAGCCAGTCTCGGCGCAACGCGTTGACATCATGTTGTCCGACGGGCGGCGGATTTTGGTGGAAGGCACGACAGCCCTGTCGGCGGTGGTGTCTTTGATTGAAGGGCTGATGTCTTGATCCCTGTGCCGTCGAACACGCGAGTTTGGCTGGCTGCCGGTGTGACGGACATGCGGCGAGGCTTCAATACGCTGGCCGCACAGGCTGAGAAGGTTCTGGAAGAGGATCCATATTCCGGCCATCTGTTTGTGTTCCGGGGACGACGGGGTGATCTGCTCAAGATTATCTGGTGGGACAGCCAAGGCGCATGTCTGTTCTCGAAGCGGCTGGAGCGGGGGCGGTTCGTTTGGCCTTCAGCGAAGGACGGCAAGATCAACGTGACAGCCGCGCAGCTATCGATGCTGCTCGAAGGGATTGACTGGCGAATGCCTCAGAAGACATGGCGGCCCTTGAGCACCGGGTAGTCGCAAATATCGGCGCGAACTGGCGTTTCTCGATTCACCTTTTTGCTGCAATCAGTTATATGCAGCCTCATGTTGGACGCCCTCAAATCCCTGCCGGAAGACCCCGCTGAACTGCGGGCTGTCAGCGAGCGTTTGATGGCTGAGGTGCAATCCCAAGCCTATCAGATTGAGAAGCTGAAGGCGGAACTGCACGGCCATCGAAGGGCACGGTTTGGATCCAAATCCGAGAGCCTCGATCAACTGGCCTTCGATCTGGCGGAAGATGTCGAGATCGAAGTCGCGGCTGAGGCGCAAAAGAGCGAACCAGCCGAGGCCGATAGTAGACCGTCCAAACGTCAGAACAGCCGCAAACCATTGCCCGAACATTTGGAACGACAGGATGAAGTTCTGTCTGTCGGAGAGGAATGCGCTGAATGCGGCGGTTCCCTACGCCAAATCGGTGAGGATGTCACCGAGGAGCTGGAGTATATTCCCGGTCGCTTTGTTGTTCATCGCATCATTCGCCCACGCATGGCCTGCACCTGCTGTGAGGCGTTCACTCAGGCTCCATTGCCCTCGCGCCCGATTGAACGTGGCCGCCCTGGCCCGGGCCTTCTGGCCCACGTGCTGGTCGGCAAATATTGCGATCACTTGCCACTGGATCGGCAGTCCAAAATCTTCGCGCGGGAGAAGGTCGATTTGCACCGCTCCACGCTGACCGATTGGGTGGGGCGCAGCACTGCATTACTGGAACCACTGGCGGATCATATCGGCAAACTGGTCAGGGCAGGCCCCGCGCTCTTTGCGGATGACACTCCGGTCAAACTGCAAAGCAAGCTGAAGCCCAAGAAGACCCAGACCGCGCGGCTGTGGAGCTATGTGCGCGATGAACGCCCGTGGTGCGGGGATGCCCCGCCATGCGCGTGGTATCAGTTCAGTACTGATCGCAAGGGCGAACACCCGGCCAATCACCTCTCGGGCTATACCGGCACCGTGCATGCCCCCTCTCGGCAGCATCCTTTGGATTCGCCTGCCGGGCAATGGATGGCTTTGC
>CAYWNJ010000586.1:0-1946 GCA_964459535.1 uncultured Rhodobacterales bacterium | reverse complement strand
GCAACAAGGCGGCGGTGCCTTCTTTTGTGCTGCACGACTTTAGCAAAGCGGACCAGGATTGGCTCGGCGACGTCTTGCAAGGCGTGTCTGACGGCGCGGAATGGCTGGCGCTTGGGGATGGGGCGAAATTCCTGAACGCGGTTGCGCTCCGGACGGCACCGCCCCGGTCGTCTAAGCCTGCAACGAAACCAGCCGCGCCTGAGGAACCGGATCCAGAGCCTGCGGGGGCCGCGCCGAAATCCCCCCTTGAAAGACTGTTAGAGCGTTTTCGATGAAGCTAGAGCAAGCGTTTCGCGATCAGGCCGCGTCATGTGCGCAGATGGGCTCGCTCTTTACCAGCAGGCTTTTGAATGTACTTGCCGATACTTGGGATGCCGAAAGCGCTCTGGGGCAGGATTTTGCACGCTACCCAGGGGATATTGGTCCTGCCGGGCAATCTCTTCCTCTCCGCCTGGCCGGA
The DNA here is from genome assembly GCA_964459535.1 of uncultured Rhodobacterales bacterium. Taxonomy (GTDB): domain Bacteria; phylum Pseudomonadota; class Alphaproteobacteria; order Rhodobacterales; family Rhodobacteraceae; genus JBCBCP01. Next base: position 1,486 of record CAYWNJ010000586.1, on the reverse strand, counting down.
GCGCTCCATGCGTTGGTTCTTGAGCGAAAATCACCCGAGCTAGAAGCCGTTTATCCCCCGAACGACGTGGCAGAGGATGTTTTGCGCGCAGCTGTTCTAGAAGCGCTTGCGACACAAGAAGAGGCGATCTTGGCCTTTGTCCAAGCGCATCCGCAGACGAATGAAGTGAGGCGCAGCGCCGCTTTGATAGCGATGGCCCATGTTGCCACGCGTCATTTCGATGTACCAGCTATCCTCAGCGAGCTTGGTGCGTCCGGCGGGCTGAATCTCAACTGGGACCGATTTGCGTTGGTTGCGGGCGCTGCGCGGCTTGGTCCTGCCGATCCGGTTTTGACGCTGTCGCCGGACTGGAGCGGACCTGCGCCGGAAGGACCCACGCCGCGCGTGGTCGCGCGCGCCGGGGTTGATTTGGCTCCGCTGGATCCCACCAACCCGGCGCAGCTGACGCGGATGATGGCCTATATTTGGCCGGATCAACCCGAGCGGATGGCCCGCACCCGCGCTGCCGCTGCGATCCAAACCACGCCTGTCGAGGCCGGTGATGCGATTGACTGGCTCGCCGCGCGCCTTGAGACGGCACCTGCGGGCCACATGCACCTTATCCAACACACCGTGGCTTGGCAGTATTTCCCCGCCGAAGCGCAGGCGCGGGGCATTGCCCTTATTGAGGCGGCGGGTCAGCGCGCGCGTCCGGAAACGCCGCTTGCTTGGATGTCGATGGAAACCGATGGTGATCGCACCGGCGCGATTGGCGCTGCGCTGACGCTGCGCCTATGGCCAGGGGATATCACGCTCAATTTGGGCCGCGCGGATTTCCACGGTCGGTGGCTGCGCTGGGAAGGGTAGCCATCGCTAGCGCAAAGGATATCCGTTACTCGACGTTGCGGCCTTCGGGGCCGGACATGTCAAAGCCCAAATGGCGCGCCACGGTAAAGATATCTTTGTCCCCACGGCCACACATATTCATACAGAGAATATGGTCTTTGGGCAGATCCGGGGCAATCTTCATCACATGCGCAAGCGCGTGAGAGGGTTCAAGCGCCGGGATGATCCCTTCTGTGGTGCAGCAGAGCTGAAACGCCTCCAGCGCCTCGACATCGGTGATCGAGACATATTCTGCCCGCCCAATCTCATGCAGCCAGGCATGTTCGGGCCCAATACCGGGATAGTCGAGGCCCGCAGAAATCGAGAACCCTTCCAATATTTGGCCATCCGGATCCTGCAACAGATAGGTCCGGTTCCCATGCAGCACCCCAGGCCGACCGCCGGTTAGCGAGGCGCAATGCTCCATCTTTTCATTCACGCCTTTGCCGCCCGCCTCGACGCCGATGATGCGAACCTCTGTGTCATCTAAGAACGGATAGAACAGCCCCATCGCATTTGAGCCACCGCCAATCGCTGCAATGACGGTATCGGGCAAGCGCCCCTCGGCGGCGTTCATTTGCTCGCGGACCTCCTTGCCCTTCTCGCGCATCTCCTGCTTTTG
>CAYWNJ010000585.1:0-1946 GCA_964459535.1 uncultured Rhodobacterales bacterium | reverse complement strand
ACCTGCGAAGCCTTTGCGCTGGCCGATAAGTTGGGCCTTGAGCGGCAGAAAATGTTTGATGTGGTGAGCACCTCCTCGGGCTATTCTTGGACGATGAATGCCTATTGCCCGGCCCCGGGCGTCGGCCCGCAAAGCCCGGCGGATAATGACTATCAACCGGGGTTTGCGGCGGAATTGATGCTCAAGGATCTGGGTCTTAGCCAGCAAGCGGCTGAGGCGGTCGATGCCGATACCCCAATGGGCGCCGCGGCACGCGCGCTTTATCAGACATTTGTTGAGGACGAGGGCGGACGTGGCCGCGATTTCTCGGCGATGCTGCCCCGCTTTGCGGCGCGCGCGCGGAATGGCTAGGGTCCACCGGAAAGGAGGCAACATGAAATACCTGCTGCTTGCTGTGTTTGCGATTGCTCTTGGATCACCGGCTTGGGCGCATTCCAAGCTCAACACCACTGTGCCTGAAAACGGGGCTACGCTGGCAACGGCGCCCGAGCGCATTTCCATGACCTTTGGTAAGAAGATACGGCTCGTTAAAGTAGAGCTGACCCACCAAGACGAACAATCCTACCCTTTAGATTTGGGCACGCAGACGCGGTTTGCCACAGAATTTGAACTGCCGATTTCTGACGTCGGCGCGGGGCAATACCACATCGAGTGGCGCGGATTAAGTGCTGATGGCCACGCCATGTCCGGTCAATTTCTGTTCACGGTAGAATAGCCATCTTAGATATTTTTGTTATCTACTCCGCTCTTATCAAACTGGCGCTCTACGGGGCCAGTTTGGTTTGCGTGGGGCTTTTGTTTAACGCGGCCTTGTTCCGCACTTCGATAGACCGGGCGCGCCTCACCCCCCTTGTCGTTGTGCTTGCGGTGCTGGGATTGAGCGCCTCTTGTGCAAGCTACGCGCTGCGCGGCGCGGTTTTGATGGGTGATATCTCCGGGCTCTATGATCCGGTCATTCTGGGCCTTTTAGCAGAAACGCCTGTTGGGACAGCGCTGCTTTTGCGATGTATTGGGTTTGGATTGATCTTGGGTGTCGCCTACTTTCCCAGCCTGCCGCAGGGACTGAGCGTCGCAGCAGGTCTCGTCATTCTTTGGAGTTTTACGCAAATCGGCCATGTCTTTGACCTCGGCAGCCTTCTTCTCCAAGCGGTGCTGCTGATACATCTTGTCATTGTCGCCTTTTGGATCGGCATTTTGATACCGCTGGGACGGCTGGCCAAAGACATACGCACCTTGGATCAGGCCGCGCAACTGGGGCATGAGTTTGGACGCATGGCCGCAATCGCGATTCCAATTCTGCTAATTTCAGGTATCGCGCTGGCCTATCTATTGGTTGGCCAACCAAGTGGCATTTCCACGCCCTATGGCCTTGCCCTGCTTATCAAACTGGTGGCGGTTATACTGCTGTTGATCCTCGGCGCGATTAATAAATTGTTTTTTGTCAGGAAGCTTCGCAACGGAGATAAAAGCGCCGCCCGTCACCTCACCCTGAGTATTTCCGGCGAATGGGCCGTGTTTTGCGTCATCTTTGCTGCAACTGCCATTATAACTTCGATCTTCACACCGCCCGGATTTTAGACATCGCTCTTCATACTCAGGCGCCTGCCGCGCATGCCCGTTGTGGAAACGCAAAGCCATACTGGCGGTCACCGCTATCCCAACCGACTGAAACACGCACTAGCCGTTTGATCCTGCCGCTTGGTGCGCTATAGATTTGAGAGCACTTGGGGGAGCGCGATGACAAGATTCGACCGCTATACGCTGTCGCAATTGCTGATTATGTTCGGCTTTTTCGCCCTGGTCCTGGTCGCGGTATTTTGGATCAATCGCGCGGTCGTTCTCTTTGATCGCCTGATCGGGGATGGGCAAAGCGCCTTGGTTTTCCTTGAATTCACCGCGTTGGGCCTGCCCAAACTGATTATCACCGTCCTGCCCATCGCCAGCTT
>CAYWNJ010000584.1:0-1956 GCA_964459535.1 uncultured Rhodobacterales bacterium | reverse complement strand
GCGCACCTTCTCAAACGGATTTCGGAAACCGGACCGCTCTCACTTGCCGAATATATGAGCGAAGCGCTTTGGCACCCCAGGCTTGGCTATTATAGGGCGCGAAACCCGCTTGGAGGGCAGGGCGATTTCACGACCGCGCCAGAGATCAGCCAAATGTTTGGTGAGCTTATCGGGCTTGCTCTGGCGCAAAGCTGGCTGGATCAAGGCGCGCCTGCCCCCTTTACCCTCGCAGAGCTCGGCCCCGGTCGCGGCACCTTGATGGCGGATGCGCTGCGGGCGACAACGCAAGTGCCGGGGTTTCTGGAAGCGGCTGAGCTTGCCCTGCTTGAGGCCTCGCCAGTGCTGCGCGAGGTGCAGCATGAAACCCTGGGTAAGTTTAACCCTCAATGGATCGAGGCTGTAGAGGATCTTCCCGCGCAACCTCTCTTTGCTGTGGCCAATGAGTTCTTTGATGCGCTCCCGATCCGGCAGTTCCAGCGCGACGGGACACAGTGGCGAGAGCGCCGGGTTGGCGCACGGGATGGTGCGCTCTGTTTTGGCCTTGATCCCACGCAACCGCAGCCCGCGCTTGCGCATCGCTTGGAAGATACCAAAGACGGAGATATCGTCGAGGACTGCCCCGGCAGCGCGCCGATCATGCACGCTTTGGGCACCCGCATTGCCAAGCACGGGGGGGCGGCGCTGATTATTGATTATGGGGATTGGCGGAGCTTGGGCGATACATTTCAAGCTGTACAAGCCCATACCAGTGTTGATCCATTGGCCGAGCCGGGCCACGCAGACCTTACCGCCCATGTCGATTTCGAAGCGCTCGCCCGCGCTGCGGCCCCGGCCTCTTATGCGCGTCTTGCGACGCAAGGGGCGTTTTTGGGGCGGCTTGGTATTACGCCCCGCGCCGAGCGGTTGGCCGAAAAACTGCAGGGAAACGCGCTAGAGACCCATCTCAGCGCATATCGGCGGTTGACGCATCCCGAAGAAATGGGAACCTTGTTCAAGGTGTTCGCCCTCTTTCCACCCGGCGCAGCACCGCCGCCCGGATGCACGCTATGAGCCTTGAAATTCTTACTTCGGATGATCTTGCCCCGGTAAAGCATGGCTTTTTTACGCGCGTGGGCGGTGCTTCATCGGGCGTCTTTGCCGGGCTGAATTGCGGTACGGGCAGCTCGGATCAAACGGAAATCGTTCAGATAAATCGGGGCCGCGTCGCGGAGGCCATGGGGGTGCCGGAGGATCATCTGGTTGGTATGTACCAGACACATTCCACCCATGTAGCCGCGCTAGAGGCCCCGCCCGCCGAAACTCCGCGCGTGGACGCAATCGTGACAAGGACACCGGGCTTAGCGCTTTCGGTGCTGAGCGCTGATTGCCAACCCGTCCTCTTTTGCGATCCCGTTGCGGGGGTGATCGGTGCAGCACATGCGGGCTGGCGCGGGACATTGGACGGGGTGCTGGAGGCGACGCTTGACGCTATGGCACAGCTTGGCGCGCATTTGGAGGAAATCTCGGCGGTCATTGGCCCGTCGATCAGCCAGCGCGCCTATGAGGTGGGTCCTGAGTTTCTAGATGCACATCTGGCCGAAGACCCAGACGCACATCGGTATTTTGCACAAGGCACAGGCGACCGGCTGCTTTTTGATTTGCCGGGATATGGTCTGCACCGCTTGCATGCGCATGGCGTAGGAAACGCTACGTGGACTAGGCATTGCACCTATTCCGACCCAGATCGCTTTTTCTCATACAGGCGCGCCACCCACGCCAAGGAAGCGGATTATGGGCGCCTGATCGCGGCGATTAGGCTGTGAGTTGGCTTGGCATACCCTGGCCTGAATTTTGATCTTGGTCTTCGCACGCCCCTGCTTTGCTCAAGTTGAACGGACTTGAAGTGCCCGATCTCAAACCTAAGGCACTCAACAGAAGTTCGGTAGCGCCGTTCCGAGGGGAGGCGCAATCGCGCCG
>CAYWNJ010000583.1:0-1965 GCA_964459535.1 uncultured Rhodobacterales bacterium | reverse complement strand
CAATCGGCTTTGGTGGGAGCTGAATAAAGGTCCGCCGTATCCCCTCGCGATAGATTGAATGCGGGCTGGTCCAGTTGATATCGACCCGGAACAGCGCAGTGAGCACCAATATAGCGGTGAGGGCGAGCGCAGCTTGCTGCGGTGTGACCGATGCTAAAACCGCCAACTGGGGCTCAGCAGAGAAAAGTGTGGAAGAGCCGGTAAACGAATACAGCCAGAAGCCAAAGAGCACGGCCAAGAGCGGTATCGAAGCTGCCGCAAGAGCTAGTGCAATCTGGTTGCCGATGCGCCGGATCCAGGTCATGCCCAAATCCGGCAGTAAACCCGAGAGTTTGGGCAGCGCTGTCGCGATCAAACCGGCCAGTGCGCCTAGTGTAACTTGGGTTTGGTTTTCGGTATTTGACGCATCAAATTTGCCGTAGCCCCAATTCAGTAGCGCGCCGATAAGCAGCCCCCCCGCCAGGCCCCAAAGGCCCCAGAGTAGGGCCCGTCGCGCTGATACCCAACTTCGTTTCACCCAGGCATACGATATCAGCGCAAGCGCGGCAAAACAGGCGGAAAGCCAATGCGCATGGCTCCAGATATCGCCGAGCGTGCTGTCATTTACTTGGATGCGATTGATGTAGAACAAAAACATCGTCAGCGTCGCGACAATAGCACAAGGTACGGCCCAATTCAGAACCATCCCAGCCAAGAGGCGCACCACCCGAGGAAGCGTTTTGCGCAAACTGCCAGCATCAAGATATGCGGCGCGGCGGCGTAGATATTGAATGGGCGGTGTGTCACGGCCATTCGGAGCTGCAACGTCGTCCTGGCTGCCCTCTGCAATACGGCGCACCAGGAACGCGCCGGTATACCCACCCCCTGAGACGGTAGAGAGCAAGTCAAATTGCGCCAAAAGCTTTTTTTCTGCCAGCACCTGCGCGACGCCAAGACAAAAACTGGCCGAGCGAATGCCGCCCCCGGAAAAGGCGAGCCCGGTCGCATCGGTCAGATCGCTGCTTTCGCCGTCGGACGATGTATCTCCGCCGGACGTAGCCACCCGGCCCGCCCGCCTTTTTCTAAGTTCTTTTGTCTCCTCTGTATGAAGGCGGGTGCGATCCTCGTCCTTTATCAGGGCTTTATCGTCACTTGCCTGGGGAATGCCAAAGGCGAGCGCTCCGCTAAATGGATCAGGCGCGCCCTGCTCGGATCCAAGATCTTGGCCATCGCTGACTTGGGCTGGCAAAGCATCTTCTGGCGTTTCCGCACCATAAGCCATAACGACCAGCATGCTTGCCAATCCGCGCAACGCGTGCTGTACCTGCTTTAGATCTTTGCGAAATTCGACCGCGCCATCTCGGCTTTTTAACCGGCCGGCCAAGGAGAGCCGATGCCATTTGGCTGTCATCGGGCGTAGTTTATTGTTCAATGCGGGGATCACCAGGTCGGAAAACGCTTGGCAGCCAGGCTGGTCGCGCATGATACCTCGTGCGATCCCAAAAAGATCCCGAAGGCTGACCAAAGCGGTTTGCAAGTCTCCATGTTGGAACGGCAAATCTTGCGTGGCAATACGGGTGCGTAGCTCGGTCACAAAGTTATGAGCGGCTTGGGCATTGGGGTCATCGTGGTTAAATTTTGGGGTCATGAAATAGCCTTTCTAAATACCGCGGGCAGCAACGCCTTAAATACGCGCGGCCTTTGCCCAGGTGCGCAAAGCATAAGAATATTTGAGCCGTGAGCAATTGCTAAGCTTTCCCCGCAGCCTCTCTTGGGATATGTTGAGTTATAGGGGTGCACTCACAAGATTAGCCGGTCCCCATGCAGGAGAGACATTGCTGATCTCTATCGCTTAAGCTCGCAATACGCTGAGCTCGTGGGCGAAAATTTTGTCGTCAAGCCATACTTTTACACAAGCCCGTGTGTTTACAAGAAAGATCGCGTTGGCAGTTCGGCAGGGCCAAACTATAACGTAGTTTATGTTGA
>CAYWNJ010000582.1:314-1977 GCA_964459535.1 uncultured Rhodobacterales bacterium | reverse complement strand
CCGCCGCCCCGCTATACCGAAGCCACGCTGGTCAAACGCATGGAAGAGCTGGGGATTGGGCGCCCCTCGACCTATGCCAGCATCGTCACCACAATCCAAGATCGCGGCTATGTGCGCAAAGAAAAGAACCGCCTCTACCCCGAGGATAAGGGCCGTCTGGTTATTGCGTTCTTAGAAAATTATTTTCGGCGCTATGTCGGCTATGACTTTACCGCCAGCCTTGAAGAGGAGCTGGACGATATCTCTGCCGGGGCGCGCGACTATAAGGATGTGCTTGGGCGGTTTTGGTCCGAGTGCAGCGCCGCTATCGCCGAAACCTCCGATCTGCGCATCACCGAAGTGCTGGACAAGATCAATGAAGTGCTTGAGCCGCATCTCTTTCCCCCGAACGAGGAAGGGACGGACCCGCGCCTCTGCCCTAATTGCGGCACAGGGCGGCTGAGCATGCGCACCGCGCGCTCGGGCGGCGCGTTTATTGGCTGCTCAAACTATCCCGAGTGTCGTTATACCCGCGCCTTTGGCCCGCCGGGGGCCGAGGATAGCGGCGGCATTCCCCCCGATGGGAAACTGCTGGGCGAGGATCAGGGCGACAAGATCTATGCCTTCAAAGGGCGCTTTGGCCCCTATGTGCAGCGCGGCGAAGTCACCGAAGAGGTCAAGAAGCCGCCCCGCCAATCCATCCCAAAAGAGTGGCCCCCGGCGGATCTGACGCTTGAGCAAGCCGTTCGGTTGCTTGCGCTGCCGCGCCAGGTCGGCCCACACCCCGAGGATGGCATCATGGTTTGGGCCAATATCGGGCGTTATGGCCCTTACCTCAAGCACGCCGCCAGCACCTCGGATCGTGGCGGCACCAATGCCAACCTGGAGGGCCTTGAAGAGGTTTGGAGCGTCGGGATGAACCGCGCCGTGCAGCTCTTGGCTGAAAAGATCGCCAGCCGCGGCGGACGCGGCGTTGCCGCAAAACCTTTGCGCAGCTTGGGGGCCCATCCCGATGAGGGCGGCGATGTCGACGTGATGAAAGGCAAATACGGGCCCTACATCAAATGGGGCAAGATCAATGCTACCCTGCCCAAAGAGGTCGAGCCCGGCGACGTTACAATGGAACAAGCGGTCGCGCTGATCGCAGAGAAGGCTGCGAGCAAAGGCAAGACGCGCCGCAAGACCCCAGCAAAACCCAGCGCCAAATCCCGCAAAACCACACGCGCGAAGGCAAAGAAGACCTAAGGTTTGACACAAGCCGGGGCCGATAGCATACAGGGGCGGCGATGTGGACCAACGCGCTGCCCCGTTAACACTCGAAGGATATGACATGAAAAAGGTCTATGGCTCCGCCTCTGAGGCACTGGACGGATTGCTCTTTGACGGGATGCTCATTGCCTCGGGCGGGTTCGGCCTCTGCGGAATCCCAGAGCTTTTGCTGAACGCCATCAAAGACGCAGGCACCAAAGAGCTTGTCTTTGCCTCTAACAACGCTGGCATCGACGATTTTGGCATCGGGATCTTGCTTAAGACCAAGCAAGTCAGAAAGATGATCAGCTCTTATGTCGGCGAGAATGCCGAATTTATGCGCCAATATCTTTCGGGCGAATTGGAGTTGGAGTTCACCCCCCAAGGCACCTTGGCCGAGCGGATGCGCGCGGGCGGCTGCGGCATTCCTGGCTTT
>CAYWNJ010000582.1:0-280 GCA_964459535.1 uncultured Rhodobacterales bacterium | reverse complement strand
TAATTGCAGAGAGAAAAAATCACACAGAGTTCGACGGCCAGACATATATAAGGGAGCGCGGCATCTTTGCCGATCTGTCCATCGTCAAGGCGTGGAAGGCCGATGAGACGGGCAACGCGATTTTTCGCAAGACCGCGCGCAACTTTAACCCGCCCGCTGCCATGTGCGGCAAGACCTGCGTGATGGAGGTCGAAGAGATCGTCCCCGTTGGCACGCTTGATCCCGATCACATCCACCTGCCGGGCATCTATGTGCATCGCCTTCTCCAAGGCACGCATGA
>CAYWNJ010000581.1:0-1980 GCA_964459535.1 uncultured Rhodobacterales bacterium | reverse complement strand
CAATATCCTTGTTGTCCCGGCCCGCCACTCGGCCAGCATTTCCGTGAAGCTTATGCAAGAAATGGCGGGCGCGACCGTCATTGGTCCCATCCTGGCAGGCGTGGACCAACCCATCCAGATCTGCTCAACTGGCGCGACCGCATCAGACATTTTGAATATGGCTCTTTTGGCGGCCTGTAAGGTTGGCGCATGACGATTTGGAACCTCGGCTCGATCAATCTGGATCGCCTGTATCACCTCCCGCATCTTCCGCAGCCCGGCGAGACAATCGCAAGCCGCACCTATCGCGAGGGGCTCGGTGGCAAGGGGGCAAATATGTCCGTCGCTGCTGCGCGGGCGGCGGCCCATGTGGTGCATATCGGCGCTGTTGGCGCAGACGGACGTTGGGCGGTGGAACGTTTGCTTGAATACGGCGTCGATACGCGCTGGATCACAGAGCATGACGGACCAACGGGCCACGCGATTATCGCGCTGAACCCTGAGGGCGAGAACATGATCCTGCTCTACCCCGGCGCCAATATGGCCATTCCCCCCGACCGCATTGATCAAGCCCTATCCCAGGCCAGCACCGGTGACTGGCTCTTGATGCAAAATGAGACCTCTGCTCAGGCAGAGGCCGCACGAACGGCGCGCGCGCTCGGACTGAATGTCGCTTATGCCGCCGCGCCTTTCGACGCTGAGGCAGTTCAAGCGGTGCTGCCCTACCTTGATCTTCTGGTGATGAATGCGGTTGAGGCCGCGCAACTCTCCAAAGCGACCGGACAAGAGCCCGGCGCGCTCGGTGTGCGCGACGTGGTCGTCACCAAGGGGGCAGAAGGCTGCACGCTCTATGCAAATGACGGGGTCAAGGATTTCCAGGCAATGCCAGTAGAGGCGATCGATACAACAGGCGCTGGTGACACATTCACCGGCTATCTCTTGGCGGGACTGGATCGCGGCGAGAACATTGCCCAGGCGATTCACCGGGCTAATCGCGCCGCTGCCTTGATGGTCATGCGGGTTGGCACTGCCGATGTTATCCCCGATCTAAAAGATCTAGAGCCGGGTTAAATCATTTAACCCATCGCCTATGGCCAAAATGTCCGTTGGTACGATAGCAGGGCGCGCTGTGTTTGCGCGCCCTGTTTTTTTATTACTCGGTGATTTTCGAGACAACACCCGCACCAACCGTGCGCCCGCCCTCGCGGATCGCAAAGCGCAAGCCTTGCTCCATCGCAATCGGCACAATCAGCTCAACGTTGAAGTTCACATTGTCGCCCGGCATAACCATCTCCGTGCCCTCGCTCAGCACAACAGAGCCCGTCACATCCGTCGTGCGGAAGTAAAACTGCGGGCGGTAGTTCTGGAAGAACGGCGTGTGACGGCCACCCTCATCCTTAGTCAGAATGTAAGCCTCCGCCTCGAACTTCGTATGCGGCGTCACAGAGCCCGGCTTGCACAGAACCTGACCACGCTGAACCGAATCCCGATCAACACCGCGCAGAAGCGCACCAATGTTGTCCCCCGCCTCGCCACGGTCCAGAAGCTTGCGGAACATCTCAACACCCGTGCAAGTCGTCTTGCGCGTCTCTTTCAACCCAACAATCTCAATCTCGTCACCAACATTGATTACACCGCGCTCAACCCGGCCCGTCACAACCGTGCCGCGGCCAGAGATCGAGAACACGTCCTCAACCGGCATCAAGAAAGGCTTGTCCACCTCGCGCTCAGGCGTGGGGATGTAGTCATCCACAGCTGCCATAAGTTCCTTAATTTTCTCTTCACCGATATTGGCGTCGCGCCCTTCCATCGCCGCCAGCGCGCTGCCTGCGACAATTGGCGTGTCATCGCCAGGGTATTCATAGGTATCGAGCAGCTCGCGCACTTCCATTTCGACCAGTTCAAGCAGCTCTTCATCATCGACCTGATCGACCTTGTTCATGAAAACGACGATCTTCGGAATGCCAACCTGGCGGCCAAGCAAAATGTGCTCGCGCGTTT